>NZ_PUGA01000041.1:0-108782 GCF_003236725.1 Pantoea sp. ARC270 | reverse complement strand
TTCCGCCGTTACCGCCGTCACCATTGCCGGAGCCATCACCTCCATCACCTCCATCTCCATCGTCTGCGGTAGTATTAAAGCTAATGGCAAAAGTTAATGCCGGTAACAGAATAGAAGGTGTGCAAAAAATTAATACCCGAAGTGTTATGAGAGTTATTATGACTGATGACTTTAAAAAGACGCGCAAACTAAAATATTGCATTCAGACTCTCCTTAAATGAACTTGTTACATTATCTGATTAAGTGTTCCCCCCATCCCCGCCATCTCCACCGTCACCGCCATTTCCGCCAGGTGAATTATTACTGCCCCCATCACCACCGTCACCTCCGTTCCCGCCGGGTGAATCAGCACTATTACCATTTCCACCATTCCCGCCGTTGCCCCCATTGCCACCATCAGGCCCACTCCCGCCATTTCCACCATTCCCGCCATTGCCCCCGGCTGAGCCACTTCCGCCATCACCACCATTGCCGCCATCAGCTGTCAGATGAAACAAATGAGAAGCCGGTATTACAATTTTTTTCTCCTTGTTTGCCCAGGCATTGGTCATTGAGTTGAGAATTACTACGCTAAACAGGCTTAACGAGAAAAATGTATTTATTTTGTTATTCATCCATTAGCTCCATTAGCTCCGGGCGCACCGTTTCCGCCATTTGCGTTTCCATCAGGCGTGTTACCGCCATTACCGCCATTGCCGCCATTGATACATGGGGTTCCCGACACACCTTGCCTGCCATTCTCACCATTAGCGTCACCGCTTTTAGTCGTGCCGCCATCTTTCCCATTCAGATATGAGCAGTCATTATGTTTATGATGATGCCTGTTTGAGGCCTGAGCATTCAAAGCACTGACTAAAATAGTTGAAAGGATAACTATATTGATGGTTAATGAACGAACTTTCATTTTATATCTCCATAAATTAAACGCGGAGAAATCATTCGCCGCGTATTAAAATTAAAGCAGCCTGTTATGAACCACCATCACCACCATTATCTCCTCCGCCATCTCCGTCGCCATTATCGCTTCCGTCACCATTACCGGTACCGTTATTATCTCCACTGTCATTACCATTGCTGCTGCCATTCCCGCTATCGGCATTACCACCATTACCACCATTGCCGCCATCCCCGCCTGGCGCTCCCGGTGAATTATCATTCCCACCATTCCCCCCATTACCTCCTGCAGCACCTGCAGCGCCATTCGCATCGCCGATTAACACATAGGGCTTCGCAGAGTCGGATTTAATAGCCTCACTGTCCAACAGCGCTGCGACTGATAGCCGGGATGACATAATTAGCAAAACTCCTAACGCAAAAGTGATTTTATTGAGTCTCATAGTCCATCCTTAAAGTAAGAAATACATGAGTAAAAAACACGTTGCTGATAACCCCGCCGTGGGGTTGCCTGAAGTAAATTAAAAAAAGCATGAAAAGAGAAGGGATGCAGATGTAATAAGAAGTGTCTGGTGATTAACTGTTGTGTGTAAAGTAGCAGGTAGGTTTGTTAGATCTTTAATGTATCTTTCTGGCGGGTGCTGTTTTGTCAGGCCAGCTCTGAAAGTGATATACAGTTCACGGTAACAGCTTTTACAGGCTGAAACGTATTACATTTTTATTAAGCATTAATTTTATGTTTATCTAAAAAATTGGATAGTTAATGAAAAAATTGCATTTCAGAAGGTTGTAACCTCTTTAATTCTGATTATTTAATGATTAATGCAGAAACTGTTTAAGAGCAGATCTGTTGCATTCAGGACAAACTGGCACGGCGAGGCTGGAGGGCTCTTCAACAGGCGCGCTGAAGATACACTACGAATCCAGAGGAGCTGGGTTAAGCGGATCGCACATCAGAAAGGAGTCAAAACGCCTGCTGATTCTGACTAAAACAGACTGTTTGCCAGCGTAAATTATTGTGAGATAGCCACTGAAAGGGCTGAATCCTTAAGGTGTGTTTCCGGCGGATGGCCAGGCGCCCCAAGCCGCGCTGCAGATCCATCAGGCTGCTAACAAACTGCACCTGGTGTTTTTCTGAACCTGGAACTGAGTAAAATCATACGGGCTTTTACAGACTCGGTTACGCTTATCTGCCACTCTTTCTGCAGCATGAGTGAGTCAGAACCCACCTGAACTCTTTTCGATTGAACAAGCATGCTTCAGCACAGCGTCACAGTGCTCTGTTTTTATAAATTTTAACAAAGGTAATATTTTATTAACGGGGTGCGGAAAATATAACTTTCAACTCAGTGTCATAAGAATTTGTTTTAATTTTAAAATTTTCATCCCTGTCGTCTGGCTTATTTCGCCTGGCGTGCGTCTCGCTTATGCTTTTTCCCCGCAGAGTTTAAACGGGTCCGCTTGCAAACATCCTTGCCCCCTCTAGAATAAACAGTGCAACACGAATACGGCTGGCGATATTTATCATGCCGGTTACCATCTATTTTTAGAAAAGTTATCCAGGAGGATAATATGGCCGAACATCGTGGTGGTTCAGGTAATTTTGCAGAAAACCCTGAGAAAGCATCTGAAGCGGGTAAAAAAGGCGGGCAAAACAGTGGCGGTAACTTCGCCAATGACCGTGAAAAAGCTTCAGAAGCGGGCAAAAAAGGTGGCCAGAATAGCCACGGGGGCGGACGTAAGTCTGAATAATCAGAAATGTTAATTCTGATTTAGCCTCAGGCCCCGGCATTCCTGCCGGGGCTTTCATTTTTAATACATTGAGAGATGAGGGTTAATTTACGAAACCATTATCAATAAATAATCGCTGCCGCAGTGTTACTGTCAATGTTTATTAAATCCTTTCTCCGCCAGCCAATATTGTTTCATATCAGGCTCTCTTCTTCACTTATTCCCGTCCCGTTTAAATAGTGCCAGCCATAAGCACGTTTAACTGCCTCTTTGTCTGCCTCACAATGCATCGCGTGACTGGCACGCGTCAACGCAAGCAGGGCATGGCGCTGCGCCTCTGCGGCATAACGTTGAGGTGAAATCACCGCCAGCGAGTGCAGCGCCTTCTGCAGGCGCAACTGAACTTCGACCAGTGCGGCACCATCGCGCGCAATCCCGGTGAAAATATCGTCAAACATGTCGCAGATTTGTGCGGGCTGCATAAAGAGCCGCGGGTAGTGCGTGGTGGCAGAGTCTGCAGAGGCGGGCAGGGTGAACAACCTGACCGCCCGGCCGATAATATCGATCGCAGTGCCCGGATCGTTAACCGCCGGAGATAGCGCGCGTGAGGCGATTTCGGACAGGACACACAGCCCAAAGCGGGGGTCCTGTTCAAAGGAACGCTGCTCACCCAGGGTGAAGGCATGACACACTCTCTGCATCTCATCCTCCTCCAGTGGCCGATCGCACCAGAGCAGCGGGGCGCCTTGATGAATAAAACTGCCCGGCTGAGCGGCAAGATAAAGATGACAGTCGTTCTCCTGAGCGAAGTCGGAAAGATGTTGCAGGTCAACATGTTGCAGATAGCCGGTCTGCGGATGAAAGATGCTCTGCGGGGCGCTATTCTCCGGCAGAACACCGTTCCAGGCAGAGCAGCCCATACAGGGTTGCCGGAGGCGATCGTGGAGGGCTGCCGTGGTGGCTTCTTCGACGCGATGTGATGTGTCAGACATGCAGCCAAACTGGGCCAGATGCTGTATCCAGCGCAGCAGCGTTACGACAATCGTGGCAATGACCACCAGGGTGACAAAAAAGAGAATCACCCGCCCCTGGGTACCATAGGCGCCCATGCCAAGGGCGATGATGCCCACCAGGCTGTAAAGAAAGGAGCCAATAAAGGTCGCCAGCACATTCTGCGTTGTGCCATCTTCAAGCAGCAGCACCGTAGCGCGTGGCGTCACGCTGCTGCTGGCAGAGTTATAAGCCGTAACCACGATATTGAGCGAGAAAGTGGTGACGGCCAGCATACTTGAGGCGAGTATCGTCAGGATCTTATCGACTGCGTCACTGCCTACAATCCCTGATACCGAAACCGGTATAAAGGGTTTAATGGCGATAGCGACAAGGGCAGTGATAATCGCCAGCAGCGCGAATAATGAACTGCGAAACCAGAGCTGTCGGGTCAGCCGGAGAAGAAGCCACCGCGTTTTAGACATCATGTCACCTTTTTAATCAGTTTATCGTCGCGGCTTCACATCAGGCCTTCGTCCGCTGTCCTCACAAAACCACTCTGTCGCCTCTCTTTTCTGACCATTGGACCGGGCAGACGCCTCGCTTACAGAGCTCGCTGGTTGCAAGGTAAGAATAGCCACGGATTGGCGCATTGACACCCGCTCGCCCTGCGCGGAAAGGCGCTGACCTGTTGCAAGCGGGGTTGATCGGTCATGGCTTTCGTTTATAGTAACGGGTCTGTCTGTTCAGCTTTTCGCTCTGATCAGATATCACGGCCCGCGTTCAGAACAGCATTGCGCGGGATGACTTCCGTCCTGAAGGCACTTTGTAGCCGTAAAGGAGAACCTAAAATCATGCGTCTTACGCCACCCTGAGTCTTACCCCTCCTCTGTCGCACTGAGCCCGCTCAGCTGCGCGCCCTGAACATCCCGTCTGCGGATGGATCTTTTCGTATCTGAAAATTATTGCCCCTGCGGGCTGACTTTATTCAAAATCTGAGAAATTATTATGCTGCTGTCCTCGACGCGTAAGGACTGGCTGGGTAACGTCCGTGGTGACGTCCTTGCCGGTATTGTTGTCGCGCTCGCCCTTATTCCGGAAGCGATCGCTTTTTCCATCATTGCTGGTGTCGATCCCCAGGTCGGCCTCTATTCCGCCTTCTGTATTCCCATCGTCATGGCCTTCTTTGGTGGCCGCCCGGCGATGATCTCCTCCTCAACCGGTGCGATGGCACTGCTGATGGTCACGCTGGTTAAAGACCACGGACTGGAATATCTGCTTGCGGCCTCTGTGCTGACGGGCGTGTTCCAGCTGATAGCCGGATATCTCAAGCTCGGCAGCCTGATGCGCTACGTGTCGCGCTCGGTAGTGACCGGCTTCGTGAACGCACTGGCGATACTGATATTTATGGCGCAGTTACCGGAGCTGACGCATGTCACCTGGCACGTCTATGCGCTCACCGCTGCCGGGCTCGGCATTATTTATCTCTTCCCGTACCTGAATAAAACGATTCCTTCCCCCCTGGTCTGCATCATCGTGCTGACCGCTATCTCTGTATGGCTGCACCTGGACGTTCGCACGGTGGGCGATATGGGTAAACTGCCTGACAGCCTGCCGGTGTTTCTCATTCCGGATATTCCGCTTAACCTTGAGACCCTGCTGATCATTCTGCCGTACTCGGCGGGGCTGGCCGTGGTAGGGCTGCTGGAATCCATGATGACCGCCACGATTGTGGATGACATGACCGACACAGCGAGTGACAAGAACCGCGAGTGCAAAGCACAGGGTATTGCCAATATCTGCACTTCGTTTATTGGCGGGATGGCGGGCTGTGCCATGATTGGCCAGTCGGTAATCAATGTTAAATCGGGTGGGCGGGGACGGCTTTCCACGCTTACGGCGGGCGTGGTGCTGCTGTTAATGGTGGTATTTCTGCGCGACTGGGTGTCGCAGATACCCATGGCGGCGCTGGTTGCGGTGATGATTATGGTTTCCTTCGGCACCTTTTCATGGCAATCCCTTGCGAACCTGCGCACCCACCCGCTTTCAAGCAGCGTCGTGATGCTGGCGACCGTGGCCGTGGTGGTCGCCACCCATAATCTGGCCTTTGGCGTGCTGACCGGGGTACTGATTGCATCACTGAACTTTGCCACTAAGGTGGCCCACTTTATGGCCGTTTCCTCTGCCGTAGAGGGCAATACCCGCACCTATACCGTGAGCGGACAACTCTTCTTTGCCTCAGCTGACCGGTTTACCCGCCATTTCGATTTTCGCGAGAAGCTGGATCGTGTGGTGATCGACGTGACGCACGCCCATTTCTGGGATATCACCGCAGTCAATGCGCTGGACCGCATTGTGATTAAGTTTCGCCGTGAGGGCACCGATGTCGACATCAGGGGAATGAACGACGCGACCCGGACGCTGGTTGACCGGTTCGGCGTGCATGACAAACCTGAAGAGGTAAAAAAGCTGATGAGCGGCCACTAATTCATTGATGATTTATGGTGATACAGGATCGGCTTCCAGCCGTGTCATCAGTTGAAAGCGCAATGCCGTGGCGATCACCACGGCATTGGATCTTTTTTATCTTTAACCACTTAGCAGCCTGAAGGTCTGGATGGTTGCCCTGGACAGCGTTGCTGCAGTATCGGCAATGGTAAAGCGGTAAGAGTGATCCTTTATCAGGGGGCTGAGATCGGTACAGGCAATCAGAAGCGCCTCTGCCTCAAGCCTTTCCACTTCAGCGACTAACGTCTTCCATCCTGCCTGCACCTCAGCATCCTGGAAGCCTTTTGCTTTCACTTGCCCGATTAAAGCTGTTGTCATTTCACGAAGCCGCTGTGAATCAATCATCTCGCGGCCAGACGCTTTTATGCGTGCCTGATAGAAACCGGCTTCGAGGGTAGGTTCTGTCGCCAGTACTGCGATTCTGCTGGCTTCTGCGGGTAGCGACGCCAGGGCACTCTCTGCAATATGAAGAAGGGGAATATCTCCACAGGCCTTTTTCATTTCGGCGAAATAGCAGTGTGCAAGATTACAGGGAACGGCTATCAGGCTGACTCTGGCCTTAACAAGGTCGGCAATGCCCTCCTGCAGGGCGGTAACCATAGCGTGATCGTCAATGTCCCTGCCGGGCCAGAACGGGGTCGGCAAAGAGATGATATGCATTTTAGGAAAATCCAGATCATATTTTGCACCATAGCCCAGCTGGCACTCTGTCACCAGCATATCAATGAACGGGGCCGTAGAACGGGGTCCCATACCTGCAAGTACACCTATAGAAACCGTCACGCCAGCGTCTCCTTTCCTTAATTCTCTTTCCGGATACCCGGACCTTCCTGAGTAATCAGCATCATGGAAGGGTGACATTTCCGTTATCTCTTTACCAGAGTTCACACGCAGCAGGGTGATGGCGGATGACGGACTGCGCTGCCCCGCAGATTGCTCGTGGTGGCTAATTCTGCACACTCTCTCTATGATGACTTTTTTCCGACTCTCTGTCGGGAACGATCAACGACTCAGGGAAGTATCTTCGCGATGACCATGTTAAATGACCTCGATCTGCGTCAGCTGGAGGCCTTCTCGGCGGTAATTTCTGCGGGCAGCGTCACGGCGGCAGCCAAAGCACTGAACCGCTCGCAGCCCGCTGTTTCCCGTCTGATTCAGGAGCTGGAGCAGTCGCTGGGCTACCCTCTGTTTATCCGCAACGGCCCACGCATTCATCCCTCTGAAGAGGCGTTACAGCTGCATCAGTATGTGCAAAAAGCACTGCTCTCTTTGCAGCAGATCCGCTTACGCGCCCAGGAGATTGCGCATCAGCAGCATCGCCCGCTCAGTATTGCTGCTACGCCTGCGCTGGCGGCGGGATTACTGCCGCAGGCGCTGGCCGCACTCAACCTGCAGAACAAAGTCCAGATCATCAGTGAATCTGCCGTTCAGACGGCGCACGCGGTGATCACCGCAGAGGCTGACATCGGTTTATGCAGTCTGCCGCTGGAACATCATGCGGTTGAACTGCACTGGATTGGACAGTCGCAGTGCGTCGTGGCGCTGCCGGAAGAGGATGAGCTGGCGGCGAACAGTGAGCTTTCGCTGAGCCAGCTGGCAGGCCGCCGGCTGATCGCTCCCTTCAGCCCGCAGCGCTTACGCGGACGCTATGAAAAAGCGCTGAAAAAGGTCAGGGCCCCGCTGCTGGAAACCATTGAAACCAACTCCTCGGCCAATATCCTGGGCTGCGTGCGGGCTGGATTAGGCGTGGCGATCCTCGAACCGGTAACGGGCTGGGGGATGCCGCTGGCCGGTGTGGCAATCCGCCCGATTCAGGAAGATATTCCATACTTCTTTGGCGTCATCACCCCGCAGGGCCGCCAGATTTCCAGTGCGGCCCAGGCGCTGGTGGAGGCCCTGGCCGATGCTGCCGCACACCTGTTGCCGGGGTTTGAACGTCTGACAGCCAGTGAACATCCCCGCATCATGCGTATTATCAACCAGAATTAACACCGCCTCTCCCGGTCACCCGGCAGGGTGACCTCTCGTCCTGCCAAAATTAACAGATACCCGTCAGGGTTAGCCGGGCGCAGGCTTCTGAATAATCCCTGTAATTTCAATACTTATAACTTATACGGCATAAGATATAAGAAATCCATTGGTCAATGGGTGAGCGTGCTTCTTGACTCCGATTTGGGGCAAGAGGAATATGCGAAAACTGAGTTCTTACTATGCGTTATGATGATTCTTATCCGCTTACTATGTGTTTTTAAGATAATAAAAAGCAGGGTCATCGGCGCGTTTTAATCGTTTTCGCCCGCTATCCGGCGATCGCTGACACCAGGGAAATCTTTATATGACGTATGCCGCCAAAGGCCTTGCCGCGCTTGAAGCTCAGCTGCAGCAGGATCTGGAATGTCTGGAACTGCCCGCCAAATCCTGGGTGCCGGAGCGCACCTGGCAGGGGGCGCCGGTTCGCGATGTCGTGGTCATCGGTGCCGGTATGTGCGGTCTGGCTGCGCTCGCTAAATTACAGCTCACCGGCATCAGCAATGTGGTGGCGTATGACGCCGCACCGGCAGGGCGGGAAGGCCCCTGGGTGACCTTTGCACGCATGGAAACCCTGCGCTCGCCGAAAACGCTGCAGGGCCCGGCACTGGGTCTTGCACCGCT
This sequence comes from Pantoea sp. ARC270, assembly GCF_003236725.1. NCBI lineage: Bacteria > Pseudomonadati > Pseudomonadota > Gammaproteobacteria > Enterobacterales > Erwiniaceae > Pantoea > Pantoea sp. ARC270. The sequence continues at coordinate 100,007 of NZ_PUGA01000041.1, read as the reverse complement.
GACCTTCCGCGCATGGTTTACGGCGCAGTGGGGCAAGGAAGCCTGGCAGGCGCTGGATAAAATCCCTAAAGCGCAGTGGATGGATTATCTGATCTGGTATCGCAGGGTGCTGAATCTGCCGGTGCAGAACAACGTGCGGGTCTGCACTATCGCACAGGCCGGAGATGTCATTGCGCTGGATCTGGACGGCGCCGAAACCGGCCGTGTTTACACACGTCGTCTGGTGCTGGCTACCGGACGTTCAGGACTGGGCGGGTTTGCCGTTCCGGATTTCCTGCAGGGTATTGATCGCCGGTTCTGGGCACACTCCGCCGATGAGATCGATTTTGCGGCGTTACAGGGCAAACGCGTGGCGGTAATTGGAGCAGGCGCGTCGTCAATGGATAACGCCGCTACCGCACTGGAGCAGGGTGCCGCAGCGGTCGATCTGCTGATCCGGCGCAAGGCGATGCCGCGTATCAACAAGATGACCGGCATCGGCAGCCAGGGGGTGATACACGGCATGCACTCTCTGCCGGATGCGTGGAAATGGAAGTTTGTCGACTACACCGCCGCGACACAAACGCCGCCGCCTCGCGCGTCAACCCTGCGCGTCTCCCGCCATGACAATGCGCGTTTCTTTCTCGACTGTGCCATTAACGCCGTCAGGCAGGAAGCAGAGGGCCTGGTGATTGAAACCACCCAGGGCGCACTGCGCTACGACTTCCTGATTGCCGCCACCGGTTTCACCAACGATTTCAACGGCCGGCCGGAGTTTGCTGCCATCGCGCCGCATATCCGCAGCTGGGCCGACGGCCGCTATCAGCCAGAGATGGGGCCTGCACGTAAGAACCTGCTGGACGCGCCGGATCTGGGACCTTCCTTTGAGTTTCGCGAAGTGACGCCGGGGGCCTGCCCGATGCTGGCACACATCCACTGCTTTAACGATGCCGCGATGCTGACGCACGGCAAAGTCTCCGGCGATATCCCGGCCGTGAGTGCGGGGGCCGATCGTCTGGTGCGCGGCATAACGGCCTCGCTGTTTGCCGAGGATGTCGAACAGCACTTCGCCAGTTTACAGGCTTATGACACCCCTGAATTGCAGGGCGATGAATGGGTGGATTCAACCCCGCAACTAAAACAGGAGAACGCGTTGTGATCGACGTTATTGATCAGGCAGCCGGGTTAACACCCGATGAGGCGTTGTATCAGACGCGCCGCCTGCGCCCCGAATTTGTTGAGGGTGCAGAAGCGTGCCGTCTGTCCGTGCTGGCACCCGAAGATAAACAGGGTTTACCGGCGGATCTGCGTCTGGCGCTAGCCCAGCGCATGGCACACCAGAACGACGATGCCGCGCTGCAACGGGATTACCAGGCTCAGCTGGCTGCGTTAAACCCGTCTGATGTGCTGCTGACCCTGGCCGCGGGCGGTGGGGTGAGTGAAGAGCCGCTGGCAACGATTGTGCGCCATGCCGATCTGGTGACGCAGCAACCCATTCAGGCGACCGAACAGCATATCCGGCTGCTTGAGCAGGCCGGGTTAAGCAATCCGCAAATCGTCGCGCTCTCGGAACTGATCGCCTTTGTTAACTTCCAGACGCGCGTCGCGGCTGGCTTACGCCTGATGAGGTCCGCATGATTCCGTCAGTTAACCTTAAACCACTGCACTGGCATCCCTATATCACGCCGGTCGAGGTTGAACAGGCGACACCGGCGCAGCTTGATGCGATGAAGGTGACGCCCTCCAACAAGAAAATCTCAGAGTACGTGCGCACGCTGGTGCACGATCCTGAAAGTTACACCGCCCGCACCGGCCTGTTCAACGCCATTATGTATGTTGAAGGGGGACTGGACCGCGCGGATCGAGAGCTGGGCGCGCTCGGTGCATCCATCGTCAACGGTTGTCGCTACTGTGCGGTGGTGCATGCGCGCCGTCATGCCCAGCTGGCCGGGAATGACGCGGTGGTCAGTGCGGTCTACTTCGACAGGGCCGATGTATTAGGTGAACGCGACGCGGCGATCTATCACTTTGCCCGTCGTTTATCGGTCACGCCCTCTGAGGCGACGCCGGACGATGTGGCCGCTCTGCGCGCTGTCGGCATGAACGATCAGGAGATCATCGATCTCATCCACGCCATTGCCATCTTTGGCTGGGCCAACCGTCTGATGCATGTGCTCGGCCATGCTGACCTGAACAAATAAGGGCTGCACCGGATGTTAGAACTCAACAATATTACGCTCGCTTACGGCAGCAACCCGATTCTTAAAGGCGTCGACCTGTCGGTCAAACGTGGCGATGTGGTGTCGATCATCGGGCCAAGCGGCACCGGGAAAACCACGCTGCTGCGCTGCATCAACTATCTGGCGAAGCCCTCCGCGGGGACGATTCAGCTCGATCAGATCCGCATGGATTATCAGTCTCCCGACAAAGCGGCGATTCAGGCGATCCGTCTGCGTACCGCCATGGTGTTTCAGCAGTTTAACGTCTTCAAGAACATGACGGTGCTGGAGAACGTGATGGACCCGCTGATCGTCATCCAGCGTAAAACCCGACAGCAGGCGCGCGACATCGCCGTGCAGGAGCTGGAGCGCGTAGGCCTGGGGGCGAAGCACCATCACTATCCGTCACAGCTGTCTGGCGGGCAGTTACAGCGTACGGGTATCGCCCGGGCGCTGGCAGTCCGTCCCGACGTGATGCTGTTTGATGAACCGACCTCATCGCTCGATCCCGAGCTGGTGGGGGAAGTGCTTAAAGTGATCAAAGATGTGGCGTCATCCGGCATTACCTCGCTGCTGGTGACGCACGAAATGCAGTTTGCGAAGAGCATTTCGAACCGCATCGTGTTTATGGATCAGGGTGTGGTGGCTGCGCAGGGGACGCCAGCAGAGATGTTTGATAACCCCACGCTGCGGCGCCTTGCCCAGTTCCTCAACTCAGAAAAAGTATTCTAATAAACACAGGAGTCAGAGACATGCCTGCAATCAAAACCACATTACGTCGCCTGGCCGCGCCTGGCATCATCGCACTGGCCCTGATCAGCGGTAACAGCTTTGCGGATGCCGTTCGCACCATTAAGATCGCTACCGCAGCAGAGTCCAAACCCCTGTCATGGGGCGCAATCGGCCATGAGCCACAGGGCTACGAGCCGGACGTACTGAGAGCGATCAACGCGAAACTGCCACAGTATAAATTTGTGATGGAAGGCGCGGCGGATATCGCCCAGGAAACCGGCCTGGTGACCGGCAAATATGACATGGCGACGGGCGGATATTATAAAGCGCCTGCCCGCAGCAAACAGTTCCTGATCCCGGATGCACCGATCGGTGCCAGTCTGATGAAGATTTACAGTCGTAGCGACAGCAACATCAACGGCATGAAAGATCTGGTCGGTAAGAATATCGTGCCGGTGACCGCAGGCGGCGGTGTCTATAAGTTTGTCACCCAGTGGCAGCAGGATAACCCGAACGACAAAATCACCATCAAAGCGTCCAGCGCGGGTGTGCCTTACCCGGATCGCCTGAAAGAGGTGCAGAACGGGAAATATGACGCGCTGATCCTGCCGTCAAATCTGGGTGAGCAGACGGTCATCGACAACCAGAAGCTGGCAATCAAAGCCAGTGAGCCGGTGGTGATTAATAACACCTATGTGCTGATCCACCGCTCCGCTGAGAATCAGGCGCTGAGTGATGACATCGCTCAATCGTTAAAGGCGCTGAAAGCGGATGGCACGCTGGATAAGCTGGCGCAGAAATGGTTTGGCGAAGACGTGACGAAGTACATGAAGTAACAGATTCACTGCGCCCGGTGTCAGATCGGGCGCAGGCTGTCCTTTTTAGCAGGAGTGTTTCACCGTGAATCTATCCTCCATGATCCCAGAACTGCTGTCGGCGCTGCCTCTGACGCTCGGCATCATGTTTGTGGCGATGATTATCGGGTTCTTTCTGGCGCTTATCGTCACGTTTTTCCGCGTGCGCCGTCTTCCCGTGATCAGCCAGCTGGCCGATCTCTATGTCTCTTACGCGCGCAGCGTGCCCGTGGTGCTGCAGCTGTTTGTCGCCTTCTACGGCATGCCACTGATTACCGATAACTTCGGTTTTCGCGACTTTTTCACCGCCAACGTGGCGGCGATGATCGGCCTGAGCCTCTATCACGGGGGTTACCTGTCGGAAGTGATGCGCCCGGCCTATCTTGCGGTTGAGCGGGGTCAGCACGATGCCACCGACAGCCTGGGCTACAGCTTCCGTCAGAAAATGCTGCGTGTCATCGGCCCACAGGCGGTGCACTTTGCGCTGCCGGGCTACGGAAATGCCATTATCTATCTGATTCATAATGTGGCGCTGGTGATGTACATCGGTGCAGCTGATGTGATGGCGACCGCGCACCTGATTATGGAACGCGATTACAACCAGTATCAGTTCGGCACCTATCTGGTGCTGGCCGTGCTCTATTCACTGCTGTGCGGTGTGGCGTGGCTGGTTATCCGCTTCTTCGAACAACGTCATGCGAAGTACAGCGCTAAGTCTGCACCGCGCGTGAAGTTCACCACCAGCGTCTGAGCAGGGGAGAAAAACTATGTTTGATGCTGAGGTGTTACTGCCGGACTTCTGGAGCATTCTGGATGCGGTGCCGGTAACGCTGCTGATGGCCGTGACGATATTCATCTGTTCGACGCTGCTGGGCGGACTGTTTGCCTTTATTGAGTATCAGCGCATCCCGGTGCTGCGGCAGCTGGTCATCGCCTACAAAATTGCCTTCAAAGGTGTGCCGATGGTGGTGGTGATTTTTCTCGCCTACTACGGTCTGCCCCCGGCGCTCCACTTTGTCGCCACGCTGTCCGGAATAGCGGTCAATGCTCACTCGCTGCCGAACTGGGTCATCATCATTGTGGCGCTGAGTGCCTGCGTAGCGGCGTTCCAGGCTGAAGTGTGGAAAGGCGCGCTGAATTCGTTCGACAGCGGTCAGTCGGATGCCGCCTTATCGCTCGGCTACAGCGGCGGACAGCTGTTCCATCGGGTGATGTTTCCACAGATCATCGTGGCGGCAATCCCCGACCTGGCGAATGCGTTTATGGTGATCATGAAAGCCCTGTCGCTGGCGTTTGCCATCGAAGTGGTGGATATTTTTGCTCAGGCCCAGTTAACGGCAGCCCTGAACTTCTACTATCTCGAAGCCTTCCTGATTGCGGCAGCGTTCTACATGGTGATTGCCTATATGGTCACGAAAATTGCCGACAGGATTGAGGCCGCACTGCGCGTGCGCACCTGATGGTTATTGCGTTGTCATGAAGGGCCGCCCGGTGTGGCATATGCCGGGCGGCCAGGATCGGTTAAACGCAGGTTCGCCGATTTTGATCAAATGGGGCACTACGCAGGCCGGACCCTGGCCTTAGTGGGATGTCCGTCGCGGCCATCGTCATGCGTGTGATCAGGATCGGGCTCAATCAGCACGATAAAATCCTCTCCTTTTCCGTCGCGCGGCAACGTAATTAAATCGCCTGCGCGGGGTTTCGCGTCAAAGTCATGCTCTTCTTCCACGCCTGTATCTTCAAAAACCACCGTAATTTTCATTTTCGCGTCCTCTTTCTGATGAGCTGCGTCGTGACCTCAGTATTCGCTGACGCTGACCAGAATAAGAGTAGCGCATCCTGAAAATAGCCTGAGCGGCCTGCCCGTAACACACTATCCTTTGCAGAGGAGGTGACTATGTGTGGACGGTTTGCGCAGTACAGCAGCAGAGATGAATACTTTGACGCACTGGGGCTGACGCCCGATGAGGTCATTTACGATCCGGAACCGATAGGGCGCTACAACGTTGCGCCTGGAACAAACGTCCTGCTGCTCAATGAGCGGGAGGAGGAGATCCACTTTGACCCGGTCAACTGGGGTTATGGTCCGGAGTGGTGGCACAAGCAGCCACTCATCAATGCGCGGGGTGAGACGGCTGCCACAGGGCGTATGTTTAAACCTCTCTGGGAGCATGGACGCGCCATTGTTCCGGCAGATGGCTGGTTTGAGTGGAAGAGGGACGGCAAAGCAAAACAGCCCTATTTTATCTGCCATAAAAAGCAGGAGCCGCTGTTCTTTGCTGCGATTGGCAGGGCGCCTTACGGCAGGGATCACGGGCGCGAGGGGTTTGTCATCGTAACGGCCGCGAGCAATCAAGGCATGGTCGATATTCATGACCGTCGCCCGCTGGTTTTGCGTGCCGATGCAGTACGCGAATGGCTGAGTGCAGAAACCACGCCAGAACGTGCGCAGGAGATCGCACGTGACGCAGCCTTACCTGAGACGGCCTTTACCTGGCATCCTGTTACCCGCAAAGTCGGCAACATTCATAATCAGGGTAAATCTCTGATTGAGGCCATTGAACCTGACTCAGTCGGAAACGCAGATTGAATTGATTTCCGGATTGCGTCCCGCGCCGCTGGCAGTAATCCCGTAAAATTTATTTTCATCGATTCGGGATTGCTCCTGGCCCTCTGACAGATTGCCACATTTTAAGGGAAGCGGTACTTTACTGGCGCAGTTCATTTATCTGCCATCCATGACAACGGCTGGACCGGAAACAGGAAACATTTACTGAAAATTCCAGCTTCACGATTTTGTCTCATTCCTGCTTTTTATTTTTTTGCCGCTTACGCTTTATTTCGTAAAAACAGTCTGTGATTTTCTTCTTTTAGCGCCACTCTTGCTGATTTTATGCGTAGCATCATGCTCGTAAGATTATTTAACATCCTGATCAGTCAGCAGGTTATCTGAGTAATTGGCGGGGCTAAGAATCGTCTTAAAAGCTCATGGAAGAAACTATACAGTGAATTTCGGCCCGGTACAGATATCAGGGTGAAGCTATTGCTTATAAAGACTATATATTTATTTTTAATCGAAACGGGAATAATCAGCGCGATTATTTCCTGAAGAAATTAATAATAAAAAGTTGTGTTTAAACACCATTCAAACCACGCTTGTTAAGTCATTAACATTAAAAGTGAGATGAATATGAACAAGCACAGAGGCGGATCGGGTAATTTCGCAGAAAATCCCCAGCGGGCTTCAGAAGCGGGACGGATTGGCGGAAAAGCCAGTAGTGGGAATTTTAAAAATAACCCTGAACGGGCCGTTGAAGCGGGACGTAAAGGGGGTTCAGTGAGCCGTCGCGGTAAAACGCAGGAAACCCGTGCCTGACTCCGCTATTTCTGCACGGTATTCAGATCTATTTTGTCCGGAACTTTGTGCCGTGCAGAGTTCATTTTCTCCCGCCCTGTTCAGGAGCACACAATGCAATATACAAAAACGGTGAAAGGGCTGCTGGCTGTCTCAGCAGTGGTGACCCTGTTCTGCAGTGCCAGCGTGCAGGCTCAGACGCAGACAAACACACCGCAAAGCGGTAATCCCGCCTCCTCCGCATCGAACGAAAAACTCAGCGCCGGCGACCAGAAAGCGGTTAAAGAGATGGCGCAGGCCAATATCAACGAAATTGCCGCCGCAAAAATCGCGCTCAGTAAGTCGCAAAGCGCTGACGTCAAGGCCTTCGCTCAGAAGATGGTTGCCGATCACGGCGCTGCCCTGACCAAAGTGCAGACGGTCGCTCAGCAAAAAGGGGTCGCGCTACCCACTGAGCCGGATGCCACCCATAAGGCGATGGCCCTGGAACTGGAAAAGCAGAGCGGCGGGGCATTTGACAAAATGTATATGGAAAATGCCGGCCTGAAAGACCATAAAATGGTGCTGTCAACGCTGGAAAGTGATGCTAAGACGATAAAAGATCCGGATGTAAAAGCGCTGGCCGACGCGCATACCCCGGTTGTCGGGGAGCATCTGAAATCTGCCCAACAGATGTCGCAGTAACCGGCTCAGGGTTTACTGAGTAAACAGCGTGCCGGGTGGGCAGGGCGTCCGGAAGAGTGGACGCCATTTGTCGCGATGTACCGGCCGGACAAGACGCTGTTTGTAACTCCTGCTACGCCCCTCATCCAGCTTCCTCTCTGAAGCACAGATGATTAAAAGAAAGACGCAAAGTCATTTGACACCTTAGCCTACCTACTAGTAGATTCATTGCAGGCCCGGCGCGATTTACGGGTTCATCGTTCTGTCAGAGGCAAAACGTGAAGGATGACGCGCGAATGAGCGTTGACGTTAATTTCTGCAATGTTGAGTGTATTAATGAATAAATCTTCTCTTTCTGACCGTCAGAAATTAGCGCGTCTGGCGATAATCGCTGTTATACCGTTACTGCTGATTGCGCTCTTACTGTGGGCGGGTGGCTGGCTGGACAGGTCGCGGCTGACATCGGATAAGCTGGTCACGGCTTTAGAAAAGTCGGGCGGCAGGCATCCAGGCTTTCGCCGCAATCATGCTAAAGGCGTCTGTATTCTGGGCGACTTTTCGTCAAACGGTAACGCCAGTGCCCTGTCGCGCGCCGCGCTGTTCGCGCCAGGAGTGACGCCTGTGGTGGGTCGTCTGGCAATTGCAGGCGGCAATCCCCATGCGCCTGACTATACGGTGCCGGTGCGCAGCATGGCGCTGGCCTTTTATCAGAAAAATGGTGAACAGTGGCGAACCGGCATGAATGCGATGCCGTTCTTTCCGGTCCAGAGCGTGGAGGGTTTTTACGATCTGCAGGCCGCGACGCTGCCGGATGCCCGAACGGGTAAACCCGATCCCGCTAAAGTTCAGGCTTTTGTGCAGCAGCACCCTGAGATTAAACGCTTTTTTGGCTGGGCAAAGCAGGCAGTGCCTTCTTCCAGCTGGATTAGCGATCGCTTTAACAGCCTGAACGCCTTTAATTTTATCGATACCGCAGGCCATTCCCATCTGGTGCGCTGGAGTATGGTGCCGCACGCTGACTATCAGCCGATAGCGGTAAAAGAGAAGGGGGACGCTGACTTCTTACGGAACGATTTGCAGCAGCGACTCACGCAGGGGCCGCAGCAGTGGGACCTGATCATCACCGAGGCGGATGCAGGGGATAAAGGCAATGATGCGTCGGTGGCGTGGCCAGAAGACCGCAGGAAGATCACTGCCGGAACCCTCACCATCCATACGATGACGGCTCAGCAGGATGGCGCGTGTAACGGCATCAATTACGATCCGCTGATTTTACCGGATGGCATTGCAGCTTCGGATGACCCGCTTCTGAATGCGCGTTCATCTGCGTATGCCAAATCTTATAATGCTCGCACCCACGAACAGGCCGGGGCTCACTGATGAAACAGAAAAACACTTTTCACCCGGCACTGCGCATCATCCACTGGCTGATGGCCGCGGCCATCATGGCAATGCTGTTTATGGGTGTCGCCATGGTCTCCACGGTGTCGTCATGGCACAGCCTGCTGGTGGCCATACATAAACCGCTGGGCCTGATGATTCTGTTGCTGGTGATTGTGCGGCTCTGGCTGCGCTTCACTACCGCCAAACCTGCGCTGCCGGCCACGCTACCGGGCTGGCAGAAGGGGTTAGCGCATCTGTCCCACTGGGCGCTGTATGCCATGATGCTGGCTCAGCCACTCATCGGCTGGGCGATGCAGTCGGCCGCTGGTTATCCCATTACCCTGGGTAACCGGGTGCTGCCGGCCATTTTTCCTGTCAGCAACGACGCTTATGCTCTGCTGCGGCCGCTTCACAGCTGGGTTGCTTTGGCCCTTTTCATGACGGTGATGTTGCATCTTGCCGCTGCCCTGTTCCATGGGTTGATACTGCGTGATGGGGTGTTCAGCAGTATGGCTGGCCTGAGTAAGCGTAAAGGAGGCGCGCCAGGCTCGCTTGACAACCCGCATGGCGGTCAGTAGGTTCAGGGCCGTTTACCGATTTGCCGTTAATTGATCTCAACTGCCGGAGCATGCATGAGTACCGAACGTTCACAGAAAGCCGAAGAAATAATGCACCATACCCGAATGCTGCTCACCTCCGGCGGATATAACAGCTTCAGCTATGCCGATCTGGCTGAGCGGGTAAAAATCCGCAAATCCAGTATTCATCACCATTTCCCCGCCAAAGCGGATCTGGTGCAGGCGGTGGTGAATGATTATCGTCAGCAGGCACAGACAGGCATGGCGGCAATCAGTCAGCACTTCGCCGGAGATGCCCTGGGGGAAATTAACAGCTATGTGAACTTCTGGGCCACCTGCATAAAAGAGAACAACTCGCCTTTCTGTATCTGTGTGATGCTGGCTGTGGAGTTACCGGTTTTACCGGAAGAGGTCGCTCGGGAAGTGACCGGACATTTCAGCGATCTCACGGAATGGCTGACCGCCGTGCTCGACAGGGGAAATAAGAGCCACGTGTTTAACCTGCAGGAAAGTGCAGCAGCAGAAGCGAAATCGGTTATGGCGACGGTACATGGTGCGATTATTGCTGCACGCGCTTTTAATAATCCCGATATATTTTTGCAAATTGTCGAGCCGGTAATAAAACGACTACTGAAAAGCCACTAATCGAGTCCGGGTAAATAGCCGCCTTTGCGACACCTGTTAATATTTTCCAGCTTTCATTTAAATTCAGCGCGCTGCTGCTGAATTTTATTGCGGGCTATCCAGAAGAACGGTTAATTATCCCCGGTAATTACATTATCCGGAATCTCTGCCATGCATCCGCTGGCGGACCAGATAGCTTTTGTCTCAGCAAACACGAGGAAGTTATTTATGACGACAGTTCGTGCTCTGCCATCATTACCTGTTCTCTCTTCATTCTGTTTAAGAATGAGTAACCAGCCTGACGCCATTGCAGCCGGTTTTCAGACGCAGTTGCAGAATCAGGTCCGGCTTTCACTGGCTCATAAGGTCCCGCTGCCCGCCGGACAAAAAATAGCAATCGCTGCCACTCCCCAGCGTACGCACATTGATGCCCTTCTTGCGCAACTGCTGGCGGACAGAAAGCGAGTCTCAGAGGTCGTCTGCCATGCGGCAGAGCATCGTGAATCTGCTTCATTGCCGTGCCAGCTGATGAATAAAAATGAACTCGCGTTGAGATGTGACGCTGACGTTTATTCACTGATCCCGGACGTGCCGTTTGTCTGCCCGCTACCTTACCCGCCAGGGAGTGTGAGCCCGTTAACGCCGATTGTTATCTGGACTGCGCCTGAGATCGTCCGGTTCCCGGCTTTGAGCCCCAGAGGAGGGCCTTTGCGAATACGCAGTGTTCGTCTGATAAACAAAGCCGGTTATCGCCGGAGGGGAATCATCGAAAACGACCTGAATGATATTGCCCCGTCTCACTGAAACGCCGGGCACTGAGTCAGTCAGCGCCTGTGAAAGTATTTACCTTCAGATCAAACCGGAGAGTTATTATGCAGACCCCTCAACCATCTGTTACGCACGCCCAGAACCAATGGCTTCAGTCTTATTACTATATCCGTGCGACCGCATCTGTTATATGGATTTTACTCGCGGTGTTGATTGGTAAAGATCATCCCGGCATCGGAGCCGTTCTCTTTATTATCTATCCGGCCTGGGATGCCCTGGCAAATTATTTAGATGCCAGTAAGTCAGGCGGATTAGCGGTAAATCCACCGCAGAAATTTAACCTGATTGTGAGCCTGATTGTTGCGGCGGCCATTATCTGGTCACTCTCCGTCAGCATAAATGCGACCATTAAAGTCTTTGGCATCTGGGCAATATTTTCGGGCCTGCTTCAGCTTTCGGCGTCCCTCCGCCGCTGGAAATCTTCCAATGGGCAGTGGGCGATGATTTTAAGTGGTGCGCAATCTGCGCTGGCGGGCATTTTTATGTTCAGGCAGGCGAGCAGTGATATGCATCTGGATGTCACCACGGTTGCCCCCTATGCGGCGTTTGGCGTCTTCTATTTCCTGATTTCCGCCATCACGCTGACCCTTAAAAATGGTCGCAGGCGTAAAGTGACGGTGTAAGCCACCTGACGCCGTCATGCCCTGTCAGTCGGGCTCCGGGGCCAGCATCGTTTCTGCAAGATCAAGCAGGGCACGCAGCCGGTCCATATGACGGAGGTCCTGATGATAACCTGCCCAGATATCCCTTGAAGGCGGCATATCTGGCGTGGCAATGCGCTGCAGGCCCGGCGTGGCGTCCCCCAGTGGCTGAGGCAGCACGGCGACGCCCATCCCGCGCAGGCACATCTGCGCCTGAACAGCCCGGCTGGTGCTTTTGAATGCCGGGGCCGACTGCGGAAACCGTTCCAGAAGCCAGGAAACGTCAGGAAAGTGTGACTGTGCGCTGTTCATCAGGATCAGCCCAACCGAAGAGGGGGCGCTTAACAGCGCCTCCGCCTTCTCTGGCGTCCCGTAAAGGGCATAAGGCACGCTCATCAGACGTCGCTGAACGATGTCGGGATCGGTAAAAGGCACAATTCGAAATGCGACGTCGGCATCGCGGCGCGACAGATCGAGCAGGCGAAAGCTGGCGATCACCTCCGGCACGATCGCCGGATGACGGCGCGTCAGTTCGCTCAGAACCGGTGCCAGCACGTAGTTAGTAAACCACTCTGCCGCTGAGATACGTAAAATCCCTTCAAGGCGTTCATGATTTCCGGCCAGGCGTCGCTCCATCGCCAGCGCCGAATTTTCCATCGCTTCGGCCAGTTTCATCACGCCGTCACCGGCATCGGTCAGCACCAGGCCATCCTGTGTCCGGCGAAACAGTGCCTGCTGCGCCTCATCCTCCAGGGCCTTTATGCGGCGTCCTACCGTCGGATGACTCACGCCCAGACTCAGGGCCGCTTTCCCGTAAGAGCCGTTACGCATGACGGCCAGAAATACCTGAACATCACTCCACTCCACAGCCGCGCCCCTCCGTACAAAAATGAACATCGAATATACAAAAGTGTCAGTTCTCAAACAACTTTGAAGGTATCAACATAGCTTTCATCGGGTCGCCGCAGGCGTCTTTTTCAGGAAGCTAACTATGAAGAGATTAAAAGACAAAGTCGCTCTTGTTACCGGTGGTTCAAAAGGTATCGGAGCCGCAATAGCCCGTCAGCTGGCCGCCGAGGGGGCAAAAGTGGTTGTCAGTTACCTCTCAGACAGAGAGGGGGCTGAGCAGGTGGTCGCCGCGATCGACGCGGCCGCGGGTGAGGCGCTGGCTGTGGCGGCCGATGTCACCAGCCAGGCCGGCGTTGAAGCTCTGGTCAGCACCACGCTCGCGCATTACGGACAGCTGGATATTGTGGTGAACAACGCCGGTGTTTATCAGTTCGCTGCCATTGAGGAGAGCACCGAAGCGCTCTATCGCCGCCAGTTCGACATCAATGTTCTGGGGCCGTTGTTAGTCACCGCGGCGGCCGTCCCTTACATGGGCAGGGGAGGCAGCATCATCAACATCAGTTCGTTTGTCACCCGCGTCTTCATCGCCGAAAGCGCCATCTACAGCGGGGCTAAAGGCGCGATAGATGCCATCACAGGGGTTCTTTCAAAAGAGCTCGGCCCGCGCGGCATCCGGGTAAATGCGGTCAATCCCGGTCTGATCGAAACAGAAGGAAGTCACAGCGCTGGCGCGATGAATTCAGCGTTTCAGACGTGGAATGAAGCGCAGACGCCGCTCGGCCGTATCGGTCAGGTGGACGATGTTGCACCGATCGTCTCTTTTCTCGCTTCAGAGGAAGCGGGCTGGATATACGGTGAAGTGATACTGGCCTCCGGCGGTATGCGCTGATTGTCGCGCCGCTGGGCTGACAGGGGCGACACGCCCCTTCCGATCCCTTGCCTCATGTCCCTGACGGGGGACGTTCCCATTTTCTAAGGAGTGATTAATGTCCATACATCACATCCCGCAGGCCGAGCCGCGTCGCTGGGCCATGTTTATCATTTTACTGGTCGGCGCTTTCCTGCCGCCGCTCGATTTCTTTATCGTCAACGTGGCACTGCCCGCGATTCAGCATGAACTGGGTACGTCATCCTCGGCGGAGCAGCTGGTGATCTCCTCCTATGCCGCGGTGTATGCGGTGACGCTGATTACCGGAGGACGTCTGGGTGATATCTATGGTCGTGGAAAAATGTTCTTTCTGGGGCTGATCGGTTTTGCCGCTGCCTCTGTGCTGTGTGGTTTTGCCTGGTCACCCTGGGTTCTGATTGCCGGACGCCTACTGCAGGGGGTGACAGCCGCCATTATGGCCCCGCAGGCGCTGGCTTCCGTTCAGGCTATTTTTCCTGAAGCGGAGAGACCGCTGGCGCTGAGTATTTATGGTGCCGTGTTTGGGCTGGCTTCTGTTATCGGGCAGGTGCTCGGGGGCATTCTGATTCAGGCCGATCTGTTTCATCTCGGATGGCGGGCAATTTTTCTGGTTAACCTGCCGGTAGCGCTGCTGGTTGTTCTTTTTGGCCTGCCGCTGCTGAAGGAAACGCGGGCACCTTCCGCTCAGCGACTCGATCCTGTTGGCACACTACTGGCAACGCTGACGCTGAGCGCGCTGATTGTTCCGCTGATTGAAGGCCGGGAGGCAGGGTGGCCCTGGTGGACGTGGCTGCTCTTTGTGACGGTCCCGCTGCTGGCCTCGGCATTATGGCGTTATGAGCATCGCCTCAGCCTGAAGGGCGGAACACCACTGCTGAATCCGACTGTGTTGCGCGCGCCGGGCCTGGGGCAGGGACTGGTCATCGTTCTACTGTTCTATTCGATTGGTACCTTCTTTCTGTTGTTTTCAGTTTATCTGCAGGGCGCGCTGCATCTGAACGCGCTGACAGCAGGCACGCTTTTTCTGCCCTTTGGTCTGGGATTTCTGATCGGGCCACTGCTCACCCCTTACCTGAGACGCTTTGTCGGCAATCTGCTCAGCGCCATCGGGATGGGATGCGAGACCGCGGGACTGGCGGGGCTGGCATGGCTGATCGCCACGACGCAGACAGGCCACTCTCCCGCCATGCTGCCGCTCGCGGCGCTCCTTTTCCTGACGGGGCTGGGTCAGGGGCTGGCCATGCCAACGCTGGTGCGGATGGTGACAGGCCAGGTTGCGGCGCCGTTTTCAGGGATGATTGCGGGCGTCACCAGCGCCGCGTTACAAATCAGCACGGCGCTCAGCGTGGCCGTCATCGGCGGACTTTTCTACAGCCTGCTCGGCAGTGATAAAAGTGCAGCCGGGATTTCGCAGGCGTTTATCGTTGCGCTTTTGACGATGGCTGGCTGCCTGGCGGTGGGAGCAGGGCTGAGTATCCGCTTAATCCGGCGCACCTCCGGGCGCACGGACGTCTCAGCCAGCGTTTCCCTTTCATCCCGCCGTCGCGGAACCGGTTAGTCATCCGTCGAGCGCGTAACCGTTTCCCAGCGATCGATCTCCGCACTGAGTGCCGTCAGCTTCTGGCGCACTAAGTCCAGGGCATCACTGCCCAGCAACAGATGAGCGGGTGGATTGTGGCTTTCAATCAGTGCCAGTATGGCCCGGGCAGCCTTTGCGGGGTTACCGCGTTGCTTTCCGCTCTTTTCTTCACGGGCCTGACGGATGGGGTCGAATAATGCGTCATAGTCCGGGATCGTGCGCGCGCTTCTTACCATCGAACGCCCCGCCCAGTCTGTGCGGAATGAGCCGGGGGCCACAGCGGTAACCGCGATATTAAAGGGTGCCAGTTCCTTGCCTAAGGTTTCTGAAATGCCCTCTAATGCAAACTTGCTGCCGCAGTAGTAGCTGATGCCGGGCAGGGTGATAAAACCGCCCATCGAGGTGATGTTAATGATATGGCCGCGACGGCGCTGACGCATGCCCGGCAGCAGAGCCTTGATCATCGCGACCGCGCCAAAGACATTAACGTCAAACTGGCGGCGCATCTCTTCCAGAGAAGACTCCTCCATGATGCCTTCGTGGCCGTAACCGGCGTTGTTTACCAGCACATCAACTTCACCGAAGGTAGATTCAATCTCCCTGACCACCTCATCAATACGCTCAGCCTCTGTCACATCCAGCAGACGGCCTGCCGCACGCGCAGGATCCAGCGCCTCAAATGCCTCCAGCGCGGCACGGTTACGCACCGTGCCGATGACCCGATGCCCGGCTTTGAGTGCCTCCTGTGCCAGAGCAAGACCAAACCCGCTGCTGACGCCTGTGATCAGGATTGTTTTTGCCGTTGTCATAACCAGAACCTCCATGAATTGTCGGAATTGCATGGTATTCTCTGTGGAGCCGGATTTTCAGGCCCTTTCTTCTCGTTTTCTTGCCTGATCTTATGAGGTGCAGCGATGTCCGACATGATCACCCTGATAAAAGCCCTTGCCCCGCAGGAGGGCTATAACCTGACCGCGTTATCGGGTGTGCGCATTTTGCGGTCCGATCGCCCGCTGGCCAGAACGCCGGTGCTGTACGACCCCGGGATCGTGATTGTCTGTCAGGGCAGCAAACGCGGTTATTTTGGCCAGCAGACCTACATCTATGATGAACAGCACTATCTGGCGGTGTCCGTGCCGGTTCCGTTTACGATGGAAACCGACGCGTCAGCAGCGCATCCCCTGCTGGCCATTTATCTGCATCTGGATTTTCAGCTGGCCGCTGAGCTTATGTTGCAGATCGATCAGCATGAGGCGCTGCACCCTGCAACCGCGCCACAGAGCATGATCTCCAGCCCGATGGATGAGCCGGTGAGGTCAGCTGTAGAGGGGTTGCTTAAGGTCCTGAACAATCCGCTTGAAGCTGAGATTCTTGGCCAGGCGCGGTTGCGGGAGCTCTATTTTCGCGTACTGACCGGTGCGCAGGGTAACGCCATGCGAGCCGCGCTGGCGTTACAGGGGCAGTTCAGCAGGATAGGAAAAGTATTGCAGCGCATCCATGCCACCTATGCAGAATCCGTGACGCTGAGTGAGCTGGCTCATGAAGCGGGCATGAGCGTGCCGACCTTTCATCTTCATTTTAAAGCGATCACCCGCTTGCCACCGATGCAGTATGTGAAATCGGTACGCCTCCACCAGGCGCGAATGCTGATGGTTCGTCAGCAGATGACCGCGGCCTCGGCCAGTTTCGCCGTGGGCTATGAGAGCCCTTCGCAGTTCAATCGTGAATTTAAACGCTTGTTTGGTCTGCCTCCGGCAGAGGAGATCAAACGCATGCAGAAACACTTTGCTGTTCCGCCTGCGCAGGACGCCTCAGTTTTCGTTTCTTCACACTGACGCCGGGCTGACACTATTTTCTGGCCACAATCCGCATTTCCACCAGCGCATTCTCCGGAATGAATTCCGACACGCCGATCGCAGACCATGCCGGATAGGGGGCCTTGATATAGGCATCTTTCACGCTGGAAAACAGGGCGATATGTTTTTTCAGGTCGATATGAAAAGTGGTCATCTCCACAATGTGGTCATAGGTTAAACCGGCAGCGTTCAGGTAGATGCCCAGCTTATAAAACGCATCATGAAATTGCTCGCCAGGATCTTTGCTTATCGGTTTGTCCTTACGCGCAGCGGTAACCCCTGAGAGATAGAATGTGCCATCGGATTCGATAACCGGAGAGAAGTGCCAGTCATGGTAATAGTGTTTAAAGTCTTCAGGGACGATGGGTTTTTTCATGATCTCTCACGCTGATGAGCTTAATGGTTCAGGTCTGTTCTGCATCCCGATCTCTGCTCAGAGGTCAAATCGGACCAGACCGGCTTAATCACCAGGTTAGCGCAAATGCAGGTTGCCGTCAGCTACACTCAGAATTCTTAATCCGCAAAAGGAAGAGAACATGAAAAAGTCACAGATGGCCCTGCTATCACTGCTGGTGGTTATGCCGTTGACGGCCATGGCGCAGAAAGCAGAGATGAACATGACGCACGACATGCCGGATTCTCCCGCATCAAAAGAGTACATGGCGGGCATGCAGAAGATGCATCACAACATGATGGCGGCAATGAAGGAGCAGGATCCTGACAGGGCCTTTGCCAGCGGCATGGCCGAGCATCACAAAGGAGCGATTGCTATGGCTGAAACGGAGCTGAAATATGGTAAAGATCCTGAAATGAGAAAGATGGCGCAGGAGATTATCAAAGCGCAGAAGGGTGAAATCGAACAGCTGGAAAAATGGCTGCAGAAATAATGGCTGAGATGGCGTGAAGCGCATTCACGTGATGATATTCACAACGTTACCGCCAGAGAGTCTTGCGGCCGTTGCTGGTGCTTTGTTAAACCCGCAGGGCTGACTTGTGGGTTTAAGATTCAGGAGAGTGTGATGATCTGGCTCGTGACAAAATATGCGATAACGGCCTTTATGGTTGTACTGATCTCAGAAGTGGCAAAGCGCAGCGACCGGCTCGGCGGCCTGCTCGCGGCCCTGCCGCTGGTGACCCTGCTGGTGCTTATCTGGATGAAGCTGGAAGGGCAGGCACAGGAAAAAATTGCCGCTCACGCCTGGTATACCTTCTGGTACGTGGTGCCGACACTGCCGATGTTTATCCTGTTCCCCTTTATTTACCCGCGTGCTGGCTTCTGGCTGACACTGCTCATCGCCTGCGCGATAACCGTCGTGCTGTTTGCCCTCTGGGCAATATTACTGAAGCGATTTGGAATCATTCTTCTCTGAATAAGCCTGCATGCGTTAATAAGCGCTGAAAAAGGCCATTCGACTTGCTGCCTTAATACCGGCATCTGTCACCATGAAGTGGCGGTAATTAAATCCTCAGACAGAATCAGAATGACTATTTTATGCGGCCAGTTTGCGTTAAAACACCATTTCTTCATTGTCTGTCCGAACGTTAAAATAATCTTTTTCTTAAAGCAGGAAACGCGGCTTTGAGAGATCGTGAGATTGTTAACTTTGCCACGTTAGCTAATATTTCAGAGACGCAATCGATATTAAGGAATTCTATCATGCTTAAGCAACGTACTCTTAAAGCAGCCGTTGCGCTGGTTATAGGTTTGGCCGTCTGTGCTGCACCGGTTTATGCAAATCCTGGCAATGGCAATGGCAATGGCAATGGCAATGGCAACGGTTACGGCGGAGGTCAGGGTAACGGGAATCACGGGAACAATGGCGCGCACGGCAATAAAGGGCCGGGTAACGCAAAATCAAAAAACGAACATGGACATCGTAAAAATGCCGGGAAGCCCGATCGCGTAGACGCCGACATTAACTTCTCTCGTGCACGGAGCCTTGCCGTCAACTATGGCCTGGTTGGCTATCAGTCCCTGCCGCCGGGCATCGCGAAGAAAGTGGCACGCGGTAAACCGTTGCCGCCCGGCATTGCGAAAAAAGCGTTACCCGCTTCCATGCTAAACGATCTGCCTTACTACCCGGGCTACGAGTGGCGAGCCGTGGGCGACGATTTAGTGCTGATTGCCCTGAGTACGGCAGTCGTGACCGCCGTCATTAACGGTGTGTTTGATTAACCCCGTAACAGAGACTCCGCCCAACGCTGGCGGAGTCTTATCAGCCAGGTTCATCGTCAGGTTGCAAAACGGGTGAGGGCAGGTAATACCTGAAAGATTAAATGCTGCGACAAGCTGTGTATTATTGTCAGGCTATCAGAACAGGCTAATCAGGAAAAAGCATGGACAGGGACACACTGGTTACACTTTTAAAATTCAAACGCTGGATTGATGCCGAAACTCTTAAAACGATTAAAGGCCTTAGCGACAATGCTGATGCACATAAACGTCACCTGATGTTAAGGCTGATGAACCACATCTATGTGACAGACATGATTTTCAGCGCCAATATTTCGGGCAAGCCGCACGGCTATACGGCCCTGAACACGCCTGAAACACCCTCAGCAGAAGAGCTTGAAGTTAAAATGGCCGCCTGTACCAACGGCTATATTGAATATGTCAGCGCACTCTCTCCCGCCGATTTAGACGAAATGATTACATTCCGTTTTGTCGATGGAGGCGAGGGCAGAATGAGGGCCGTTGATATGCTGAATCACATGCTTTTGCATGGAAGCTACCACCGCGGCGCGACAGGCTGGTTAATCTCGGAGTGCGGCGGTGTTCCGCCAAAAGATGTGCTGACCGTTTTTCTGCGGGATCACAATCACTGACAGGAAGGATCTTCTGGCGGCGTTGATGGCCGCCATACGTCTTCACGCAGCCGGTCTAAATCCCCAGACTGGCCAGCAGATCATCCACATCATCCTGACTGGCGGCAGGTTCTGCTGAGAATGCAGGTGCCGGCGGCGTAGCGCGCGCGGCGCTGGCTGGCGAGGCTGATTTATCGCGGATTACCTGAATTAACTGCTGCTCTGCCTGATTCAGCACCGCCATCATCGCCTGCACGATCTGTCCGGTAATATCCTGGAATCCCTGCGCCATCATAATGGCGTGCAGATGCTGACGTGTCAGATTCGTGGCATGAGGGACATCATCCAGCAGGGCAACGGTATCTGCCGCTAACAGATGTGTTTGCTCTTTCGTCAGGGATTCTGCTGACGTGGCATTCCAGCGCTGCAGTAATCGATCCGCCTTTTCTGTCAGCTGAGTCTGCACCGGCTGAGTGATTTCAACGCTGTTAATAACCTCATCTGCGGCTTCACGGGTCAGTGTGACCACGTAGCCCAGCCTTTCACGCGCGTTGGGGATGCTTCCCGCAACCTCGGCAATGGTTTTATCCAGTCCCAGCTGTTGCAGACTGTCCCGAAGCGTCCGCAGGATAGCGCCCGCACGCGCCGTGATCTCGGTGATTTCCTGTTGCTCACTATGGGTATCGGGTAATGACATGGGTGCTTTCTCCTGCGTAGGCAATGTCGCTATCTGCTGTTATCGGCAGTTCCTGGCGGAATTTGATTTTTTCCTCCTGACGGCGGGGGAGGGGGATGGGAAGGCGGCTGAAACAGCATGAAGAAACGTCAGCGTCGTGTCTGAGAAAAGCGTTTATGCGGCTATGTGAATAGCAAGCTATAAATAAATCAGCGATTTTATCGCTTGCTATTTACTTTGGTGTTTTTTGTGATAGATTGGCTTTAACGATGGGTAGATGACCCTCGAGAGATTTTTATTCAGCCCTGGCAATCCTGTCAGGGCTTTTTTTTTGGGCTGGATCTCTTCGGTCTGCTCAGCTCAATGACTCGCCAGGACATAAAGCCGGCAACACACAGCGTTACAGCCCCGGCGCTGTCATCACGCATCAGGTTTGTGTCTGATGTTTATGGCACGCCATCAGACCTGCGCTTCGGCGGCGTCCATCATTGCCGGCAGGGCGCTGAACAGCGCCTGAATAGCCAGCCTGACTTTCAGCGACTGATGCGGCGTGCGCAGCCAGACGACAGAAACCGGCCAGCTTCCGGAGGTATGTTCTTTCAGTATCTGTTTCAGGCTGCCGCTGATGAGGTCGTCCCGCACCAGCCAGTAGGGTAACCAGGCGATACCGGCCCCCGTCAGCGTCATATCTTTTACCGCCTGCATATCATCCAGGGTGAATCGGGCAGGCGGCGAAATCTCCACCGCGTCACCCCGTTCATTTTTGACCTGCCACTTCAGCACCTGTCCGCCACGGATGTAGGCCACTGCCGCATGGTGCCGAAGTTCATCCGGGGAAGCCGGTTCGCCAGCCTGGCTGAGATAGTCCGGTGACGCGCAGAAGACCATCGTGTGATAAGCCAGCCGCCGGGCTATCAGGCTGCTACTGTCAGCCAGCGCGCCAATCCTGACTGCCAGATCGAACCCCTCCCCGGACAAATCGACCTGACGATCGCTGAAAGATATCTCAAGTTCCAGCTTCGGGTGCGCTTTCGCCAGCGCGGAGAAGACAGGCGAGACGCAGAGGTGCCCCAGCAGCACCGGCACCGATACGCGAAGTTTACCGCTGGCCTGCAGCTTGCCGCTCTCCAGCAGATCTTCGGCAGCCTTGAGTTCGTTCATCGCCCGGCGACAATATTCATAATAGAGCGCGCCTTCATCGGTAAGACTCTGTTTGCGGGTGGTGCGGTTAAACAGCGTGACGCCAAGTCTCTCTTCGAGACGGGCGATGGTCTTTGCGACGGCAGAGCGCGTAACGTGCAGCCGCTCAGCTGCCTGAGAGAAACTCATGGATTCAGCCACGGCCACAAATACCGGAATGGTGTTCATTTCGCTTTTCATATTGTCGCCTCAGCGGAATCAATGACGAGAAATAGTATCGCCGTCGTATCTTAAAAGGCAATGCTACGATTGTGACTCTCTGCTCTTAACCCCTACAGGAATCACGATGAATCACACCATGAAACGCTGGACACTGAATGAGATTGGCCGTCAGCATCTGACTCTCACGGAGACAGCCATCCCGCAGCCGGGTCCGTGCGAAGTGCTGGTCCGGGTGAGTGCCGTTGCCCTTAACTTCCGGGATAAGGTCATTATTGAAGGTGGGATGGGAAAAGAAATGCCGATGCCTTTTACGCCGGGTTCCGATATGGCCGGCGTAGTTGAGGCTGTCGGTCCGGGCACGTCTCGTTTTAAACAGGGTGATCGCGTCATCTCCTCGTTTAACGCAGACTGGATCGACGGAAAGGCGGTTAACAACGCCAGAAATCCGCACTACAACACCCTCGGCTACACCTTGCAGGGCGTGCTGGCAGAATATGTGGTGATGAACGAAGCGTGGCTGGTCAACGCGCCGCAAACGCTGAACGATGCGGAAGCCAGCACCCTGGTCTGTGCGGGGCTGACCGCCTGGTTTGCACTGATTGAACGCGGCGGCCTTAAAGCGGGCGAAAGCGTTCTGGTGCAGGGAACCGGCGGGGTGGCTCTGTTTGCACTTCAGATCGCCCGTGCGATGGGTGCAGAGGTCTTTATCACCTCCTCCAGTGATGAGAAGCTGGCGGCAGCAACCGCGCTGGGGGCAACCCATGGCATTAACCGTCAAAAGGAAGAGTGGGTCGAAGCCGTTTACCGCCTGACGCACAATCGGGGTATTGACCATGTGATAGACACCGTCGGCGGGCGTAACTTCGCCGATTCTGTCCGCGCTGTCGCCTCACATGGCCGCATCTCTCTGATCGGGATGATGGACACGCACGATACGTCAGCCCCTGGCGGATTGCTGCTGCTCAAGTCTCCGACGGTTCAGGGCATCGGCGTGGGGCACCGGCGGGCGCTGGAAGATCTGGTCCGGGCGGTGGATGTCATAAACCTGAAGCCGGTCATCGATAAAACCTACCGGTTCGATGAACTGCCTGAGGCACTGGCGCATCTTGACCGGGGCGCATTCGGGAAGATTGTTATCAGCGTGGACTGACAGCGCGCCCGGCCTTAACCAGGGCCAGCACAAAACCATCCCATCCCTTCTCACCCACCGTCTGAATGGCGGTGGCGTCAAGCCGCTCATCCTCAGCAATCATCCGGACAAACTCACGCAGGCCCCGGACATTAGGATCGTGACTCTCCGCATCAAGCACCTGTCCGCCACGCACCGTGTTATCACCGACGATAACTGTGCCCGGGCGAGAGAGTCTGATGGCCCATTCCAGATAACGTGGATTGTTCACCTTGTCGGCATCAATAAAAATCAGATCAAAGGGCGCCTCCAGGTCAGGCAGGATATCAAGCGCTGCGCCAGTGTGCAGCGTAACGCAGTGCGTCAGCCCGGCTTGATGGATATTCTGGCGGGCGACCTCTGCATGATGCGCACTGTATTCGATAGTGGTCACGCTTCCATGCTGAGGAAGCGCTCTGGCCATCCAGATCGTGCTGTATCCACCAAGCGTACCGATTTCAAGAACGCGGACGGCCTGAGACATCCGGACGAACAGTGACAACATTTTTCCCTGCAAAGCAGACACATCATGAGCAGGTAAGCCCTGCTTTGCGTTGTTAGAGAGCGCGAAATTTAATTCAGTATCTTCGGGCGCAAGCTTTTCAGAAAACCAGGCATCCACCTGTGCCCACTTATCTGAATCTGTCGAGGGATAGTCAGGGATTCGCATAGGTTATTCACTCTCCTCAGAAAAGGTGTTTTCCCGGCGCGGCTGGCCCGACAGGGCCAGCACAGCCAGCGCGCAACACAGTGTGATGGCTGCCAGCACCCTGAAAAGGCACAGATAGGCGCTGTCATAACTATTCTGGACCACTGTGCGGGAAACGCCGGGTAAAAGTGTTATTGCCTGCTGAAGATTGCCGCCTCCCAGCCAGGCTGCCGCCTGGTGAATCTCCGCTGATGTCAGCCCCTGAACGCTTTTGCTGAGGTTCATAGCGTTCATTCTGGTGAGAAAGGCGGAAACCATCGCCAGCGCGATGCCTTCTCCCGCTACACGAACGGTGTTGAACAGGCCGGCCGCCATCCCGGCTTTTTCAACCGGAACCGCAGAAAGGGCAAGTCCATCCATCAGCCCCCACGGCAGCGCCGCGCCTGCCCCGGTTATCAGCAATGCGACGATAAGCAGCAGGGCGCTGTGACCCTGTAACGCCTGCCCGAGGAAAAGTAACCCGGCTGCCGCGATCATCAGCCCGGATGCTGACACCACGGACGGTGAAAACCAGCGCGTCAGCACGGCGGCGCAGGCGGGAAGAACCAGCATCGGTGCAGTCAGGGCCATAAGGAAAAGCGCACTTCGCGACTCACTGAATCCATTTCCCCCCATAAAGTGCAGCGGAACGATGATCAACAGCACAACGTAGCAGTAGCAGGTTGCCACCGGCAGCAGCAGAATCCCGGCGAAGCGCGGGCTGCGCAGCAGGGAAATATCGAGCACAGGATGGGCAGTACGCTGGCAACGCACAATAAATGCACCCAGAAGCAGCATGGAGCAGAGGAACAGCACCAGCGGCAGAGGGGATAAAAACCCGAACGTGGATAACAGCATCATCGCAGTGGTAAACAGAATCAGCGCCGCGGTAAACAGCGTCAGCCCGGCATTATCTGCCGGATGAGAGGCGTTCAGCGCCGAAAGCGGCAGGTATGCTCTGCCAGCGAGCAGCACGCCCCCTGAAAGCAGCGCAAACAGGATATAGACCCAGCGCCAGCCGAGGGTATCGGTAATAAAGCCCACCGCCAGCGGTCCAAACGCTAAGCCAGCGCCGAAGAGGGTGCCGAGCAGGCTGAACATCCGCGTCCGGTCTGCGCCCTCATAGATCCCGGCCAGCAGCGCGCTGCCGCTGGCTAAGAGCATGGCCGCGGCCAGCCCCTGCAGGGACCTGAGCAGGCCCTGCATTATCAGGTTGTTCATCACGCCGATGATGAGACTGCTGAGACAGAACAGCGCTGCGCCAGCGATAAAAACAGGTTTTCTGCCGAGGGCGTCTGTAGCAATGCCTGCTGTCAGCAGAAAACTGCCAAACGTCAGCATAAATCCATTCGTCAGCCATGACAGCTCGCCAGGGGAACCGCCCAGCATGTGCTGGATGGCAGGCGTGGTAACCACACCGCCGGTGAAACTCAAGGGCAAAAGCAGCGCCGCCATAAAAACGGTAAGGGCGGCTGGGGTTCTGGTGTGGCGAAAAAGCGCGCGGGCTCTGTATGACATAACAAGACCTTTTATCCTGACAGCGAATGAGTGAAAACTGCTGCGATGTTATTGCGGACATCTGAGCGGATAAATAGACTGGATGGACGGTCTCAATGGACATAAAGTTTATAATCGATGGATAGCCTGACTTCTCTTACCTCTTTTGTGCGGACAGCCGAGACGCTGAGCTTTGTTCAGGCTGCGCGACTGCTGGGGATTTCAGCGTCAGCAGTCGGTAAAAACGTCGCCAGACTTGAGCAAAAACTGGGCGTGCGGCTTTTTAACCGCAGCACAAGAAATGTGAGCCTGACGACGGAAGGGGCGGCACTACTCACCCGATGCAAAGCGATCCTGGAACAGCTTCAGGAAGCCGAGTCAGCACTGGCGAGCAGTGCCGCAGAACCTGCTGGCAGACTCCGGGTCTCACTCCCCGCCGCGGGCTACAGATTACTGCTTCCTGCGCTCCCCGCGTTTACCCGCCGTTATCCTCAGATCGAACTGGATCTGGATTTCAGCGATCGGCTGGTGAATATCATCGACGAAGGATTTGACGTGGCGATCCGCAGCGGTGAGTTAGCTGATTCCAGGCTGACGGCAAAGAGGCTGGGTCATTTCCGCTTCCTCCTCTGCGCCAGTCCCGCTTATCTGAACAATTCTGGGGTTCCGGCGTCAGCGGATGATCTGGCTGAACACCGGTGCATTTTTTTCCGCCTGCCCGCCACCGGCTTGCTACAGACATGGGAGCTTCAGGGGCTGCGGCCCGGCGCTGAACCCAGAGCGGCATCGGTGTTGACGGTAAATAACATTGAAGCGGCGATTGGCCTGAGCTTATCGGGAATGGGTATCAGCTATCTGCCCGACTTCATCGTTCGCGACGCGCTGGCTGAGGGACAACTGAAAGAAGTGATGCAGGGTTGCTGTACACAGCAGGGGCACTTCTCCGCCGTGTGGCCCTCCGGCCGCTACCTCTCCGCCCGGGTCCGCTGCTTTATCGATTTTATTGCTGAATCAGGGTTGGCCCTTTAAGGCCGCGTCACGCCTGCTGCGGCGGTTCAAACCAGGGTGTCACCAGCATATGCGGAAGGGCGAGCGCGGCAAGGGCGGCAAACAGCGACCGGATGCCCGCAGCGTCACCGGGTAACATCATATAAATGATCAGCGAGGCCAGCAGTATGGCCGCGGTCAATATCGGCCAGGTCAGATGGAGATAGCCCGCGTACGTGGTAAAGCCCAGCTGGTCACGACGCAGTCGGGTTTGCGGCAGCGCGTGCAGAATCAAAAATCCCATCGAAAAGCCGACGAAAGGCGGCAGCAGCAGCAGCGCCAGTATGCCCGCGATAAGATGTCCATCCCGCCGAAGAAGCCCGGTGAGGGTCAGCCCCAGCGCACCGATGCCACCGAGGATCGCAAGGGCCGCCGTCACAGACCCCGGCATCACGGATGCCAGCCCGGCCTGATGCAGGATAGACCTGAACGCGTGCAGATGAAGGGTGGCCGGGGCCGCTATCATCGTGATCCCCCGCGCCAGACGTTCTGTCAGTCCGCCGTGCGGTGCATCCTCAAGGGCAAAATGGACAGCTGAGGCGATCAGAAAGCCGGGCAACGCCAGCCCTGGCGCGCGGTGCCACCAGAGCAGACAGAGCGCAATCACTGCGCCATACAGGGCAAGAAACGGCAGCCGGCGGCGACGCTGAACCACGTCCAGATCGCTGGCGCCGTGCGCCATGCCGATAATCCCGATAGCGATAACCGCAAACAGCACCTGTACGGACAGCGGGCAGAAGGAGGCAGCCAGGGCTGCCCCCCACAGAGCCATCCATCCGGCCCCTGATCGTGTTATCACTTCACGGTACCCGTGCGGCGGGTATGATCGAGCGCTTTTTCCAGGTTAGCCGCCGCGTAAAAGGCATAGAAGACCTTCGCGATGATATCCAGCACTAAAAATGCCCAGACCGATGAGGGATCGGTAATGATTTTCAGGCCTTCCGGACCGACGAGGAACACAATCGGATAGATGAACCAGACGACGGTCAGCAGCGCGACATTTTTATTGTAGGCACCCGCCAGTGCACTGCCGCGATTGGCCGCCATGGTGCGAAGCGGTCCCCAGAGCAGGTAAACCACTCCCAGAAACGCGGCACAGGACCAGAGGTACCAGACCCATTTCGCCGCCGCCGTTTCAGCCAGTGACGAAACCAGACCGGTGATAATCATCATGACATCCAGCACGATGATGGCAGTGAGAAAACCGCCTATTTCACCGGGTTTACCGTGTTCATGGAAGGCGAGCATAACCAGTCCTGCCAGTAAAATCGGCGTCGTAATCGACCAGTCAGCGTAACGCGCCAGATAGACGGTGCTGCCGCTGTCCAGCGTCAGATTACCGAACCCGAACGCCATGGCCAGATAGGCGGTGGCGGCGATAAAAGGGACGGATGCATGCATGAGGGTATGATGACGGGAAGGAAATGTTTTGCCGCCGGTGGCGTAAATAACCAGTGACGCAATTGCCATGACCGAAAACCCGATCAAAAATGCGGTTTGATCCATGTTAATCTCTCCTGAGCAGTAGCGCGGAAATGCCGCCTGCTGCGTTGCCATAAATTGAATGCGTTTATATTCCGAAAAGAATATGCATTCAGTATATGGCGATTTCAGCAGCCTGCTCATTGTCAGGACGATTTCCGCCTGCGGGTTAAAATAAAGAGGGTGAAAAGCCCTCGTTATCTGATTTAAAAAAGAACGGTGATGTTACGTTCTGTTTCTTAGCGTTTCGTTTTCCGATCGGCTGTCGGGTTACCGTCAGGCTTGCTGGTTATTTTCTGCTTAAAATTCAATTGTCTGCGTGTGTTGAAAAATGGAGTTTCTGTTTCAACCAAAAAAGAGAAAGTACAAGAAAAATATTTTTATCTGGAAAAATGAACACGCTGTACTAAGTCAATCCCGTGACGACATCAGGATTCAGGTCAGCGATGAGTGAAATAACAGAAGTCAGCACCTCTTATTGCCCACCAGGATAATCAAAAAACCCGAAACGGCGTGCTGAATAGTGACCCGACAGGAAAGGGAAATATCCTGTAAACGATCGTCGCGGCTGAGGCGAGGGCGCTAATAAGTGCGGGAAGAAGACGGAAATAGTCAGGCCCGCATCGTCATTCGTTTATCTGCTTTAGTCTTTCGGTTCACCGCTGCGTGTTGCGCAGACCGTATCTGTTTTGCTCTCTGCGCCATGATTATGCCTGCGTGAACGCTGCAACCGGTCAGTGATGTCTGGCACCAGGGCGGAAAGCCTGCTGTTTAGCCAGCAAGGCGATCACAAACGCCACTGCCATCAGCGCCATCAGCGCCCACGGAAATGAAGCGGCACCGGCACGATTGAGCAACAGTCCGCCGAGAATGCCGCCACTGGCGATCGCCAGATTCCACGCGGTTGTCACCATCGCCTGAACCACATCCACATGGTTGCCAGCCGAATCAGCGGCGGCCGTCTGCATCTGGGTTGATGCCCCACCGAATGACCATCCCCAGACGATAACCGCAAGGAAGATAACAACCTGTTCCCGCATGCCCATAGCCAGCACCACAGAGACCGCAGCCAGTGCCGCCAGGCTGAGCAGCACCAGCCTGCGCAGGTGGCGATCGACCCAGATGCCGGTTATCCCAATCCCGGTTAATGCGGCCAGTCCGAACACCAGCAGGATAAGACCGACAGCGTGGCTCATGCCCGACAGCGCCAGAAAGGGCCCGATAAAGGTATAAAGAATATTGTGGGCCGTCATCCAGAGAAAGATGACCGCCAGCACCGGGCGAACACCCGGCATCCTGAAAACCTGCCAGACGGGCAGACGGCGGTCTGCCTTCTGTCCCGGCAGATCAGGAACGGCAACCCATGCCCAGATAAACAGCACAATCGCCAGGGCAGCCATCACGCCAAAGGCGACCCGCCATCCCAGCATGTTTCCCAGCCAGGAGCCTGCGGGTGTGCCCAGGGATAACGCAACCGGAATGCCGACCATCGCAATGGCCAGGGCGCGACCCTGTAAATCGGGCGCAACAAGACGCCGCGCATAGCCCGCCAGCATTCCCCAGGCCAGCCCGGCCGCCACACCGGACATAAAACGGGCCGCCAGCGTGAGCCAGTAGCTGGCAGAAAAGGTGGTGATGGTGTTGAAAATCACAAAGATCCCGATAGCGAGCAGCAGGACTTTTTTGCGGCGCCAGCCGCTGGTCAGCACGGTCAGCGGGATCGCCGCCAGTAGTGACCCCAGAGCATAGAGACTCACTAACTGTCCTGCCATCACCTGAGAGACGCCGAGTCCCTGACTGATGTCCGGCAGCAGACCGGCCGGCAGGGTTTCGGTCAGAATGGCGATAAAGCCGGTCATGGCAAAGGCCAGCAGGGAGGCGAGCGGCAGACCCGCCTGAGCGGTGACTTCACGGGGTTCGATATGGGCGGACACGTTAACCTCTTTTAATCTCACTGAAGGAAGGAAGCCGCTGACAGCGGACTTCGTGACATCTGTATCGATTGGTATATTTATCGAAACTAGAGAACGGGTCGTCACTTGTCAAGCACATATGTATCGATTAGTATTTAAGTCTCACAGGCATGAACAGGAGGGGCTATGGCTCAGATGGGACGTCCACGTTCGTTTGACCGGGACGAGGCGATTCGTCAGGCAATGTTTCTTTTCTGGCAGCATGGCTTCGAGTCCACCTCGCTTGCTCTGCTCAAGGCCAGTCTCGGCAACGGCATTACCGCACCGAGTTTCTACGCCGCATTTGGCTCAAAAGAGGCGCTGTTTGAAGAGGTTGTCGACTGTTATCTCTCCTCATACGGTCAGGTTAACGACTGTCTCTGGGACGACGAGCTCAGGCCGTTTGATGCCATAGAACAGGCATTGCGCGCTTCCGCAAAGATGCAGACCGATCCGGGGCATCCCAGCGGCTGTCTGATCGCCTTGTCCGTAAATACCTGTTCCCCTTCAAACGAGCACATCCGCACCTTACTGGCAACGCAACGCCAGCGCACCCGGTCGGGGTTTTTGCGCTGTGTCGTCAGAGCCAAAGAGGCGGGCGAGCTGGCTGCCGACACCGACGCGCGCGCGCTGGCACAGACCTTTCACAGTTTTGAGACAGGACTTTCGACGGAAGCGCGGGATGGGGCAACGGGAGAGGAACTGGATGCAGCCGTGACGGCTGCGCTGAAAGTCTGGGAGAGGTTTACAACGAAGGCGGCATAGCCTGAAGCCATAGACGTTTCATCATAAAGCCCGCACCGGGCGGGCTGAATACGCCTACAGGCCGACCAGCGTAATGCGTTTCCGGGCGGTCAGCGTTTCATACAGCGCTTTAGCCAGACGGTCAGGTTCCACCACGCCACATTCCGACTGCTCGCCGTCGGGATCAGCCCAGAACGATTTAATACGCAGTGTGGTGTTGATCCTGGCGACGCGCTCCATCTCCAGCACGGCAAGCACCTGATGCCGCATCTCTCCCCCTTTAACGCTCGATTTAGCCTCTATCACGGCTGCGCGGGTGGCTTTTCCGTCATAGATGACATGGCAGCGTGCGCCGTTAAGGTTGAAAGTATGAAGCACCTCATAAAGGCCCTGAACTGTCTTTGCACTGTAGGATAACGGCATATCAAACATAACAGATCCCTCTGACGCGGAACGGTGTGAGCCCCCAGCATAGGTGAACTGTAACCAGAGGAGAAGTTACTGTTTTTTAATGAGAAATATAGATATCTAAGGATACTGTAACGTCCGTGATTTTTATTCCAGTTCTGGCTGGCACTACCAGAAAGCGAAGCGCGAAAAGAGGAGGCCTGGCGGGGGCGGATTTGGGTTAATAAAAAGCCTGCGCGAGGCAGGCTAATCGTTCCAGCAGAATGTATGCACACAATCTGATATTTGTCTGCTTCCGCCATCGTACAGGAGAAATATTAGGATAAGATTAAGAATAATCGCTATCTCAACGCATTAACTTTTGTTGTGCGCGACGTCCTGATTATGCGGCGTGCGGTCAGTTTATTTTTGTGCCTGCGTGTTTTGCTCAGCCTCTTTCTGTTTTTTCTTCGCCATATGATGACCGACTGCGCATCCGGCTGCGGCGCCAGCCACACCATGATGGGCAAGATGACCTGCCACGCCGCCTGCTACGGCACCCTTCAGACATCCGGCAGCGTTAGCCTGCAGGTTGACGGACAAAAACAGACCGGTAGCCATAACGATAACTGATAATTTTTTCATCTCTTCCTATCCTGGTGATCGTGGTTGTATGTTCATGCCGACAGAGCATAGCCACTTTTTTTCACTTCAGGCTGGCCCGGTCAGAGTTATCGCGAAGTTAGTTACCGGTCGTTACGCTTTTGTCGTTCCTGACCGCAATGCGTGATTTATTTCAACGGGTGTCATACTGGATCATAATTAAACGCCAGATAAACGAAAGCAGAATGCGATCCTCTCTTTTCTCTCTGTTTAACCCGTGGTGAGAATATTGAAGACTGTAATGAAGCAAAAAAAATAAATAGTCCGTTTTTATTTTCATTCCTGAAAATGTTTATTAGTTCAGCGAAAAAAAATTAAAAAATGAGTTGATCCCATATGGCAAAGGTTGTTGAAATCAGGCGGCAGGTTCAGCCGGCGGCTATTTAATTATTGTTTAGCTTTCTCAGCTGAAAGATAAACAAAATCTAAATAGATGAGCACGGTGAAATTATTTAACGCCATGCAGGGGAGTTCACTGAACTGAATTTCACTCCTGTTCTGGAAAACATTCTTTAATGCTTTCCTGTGATTAACCAGAACGAATGACACTATCATGAAAAATATACTCATTACCGGGTCAACAGGTTTTTTAGGCGGCGCTGTCGTCGCCCGTTTATTGCAGAACATTCCCAGGGACAGACTGCTGCTCCTTGTCAGAGGCGAAAATGTTGAGGAGGGGGTAAACCGCGTTAAAACAAACCTGAAAAACTTTGGGTTAGATGAGTCATTAATCAGCACGATAGAGAGTGACAATATTCTTCTGGGCGACCTCGCCTTCACGGAAAACTTTATCCACGACACGCGCCTTGACGACGTGACGCACGTGATTAACTGCGCCGCCGTCGCATCCTTTGGCAATAACCCCTTTATCTGGAAAGTGAATGTTGAGGGCACGTTTCAGTTTGCCGAGCGCATGAGCCGGGTTGCGGGGCTGAAGAAGTTTATCCACGTGGGTACGGCCATGTCCTGCGCCCCGGAACCGGGATCGCTGGTGACCGAGAGCGAGCTGGACTCCAGCCGCGATCAGCACGTTGTCGAGTACACCTGGAGTAAGGCCTCAATTGAAAAACTGATGACGGAAAAGCTGCCCGGGCTGCCGCTGGTTATCGCGCGTCCTTCGATTGTCGTGGGCCATTCCGATCAGGGTTGTCTGCCATCAGCCAGCATTTTCTGGGTGTTCCGGATGGTGCTGGCGCTGGGTAAATTCACCTGCGAACTTGGCGATCGGATTGATGTGGTGCCGGTTGATTACTGCGCAGAGGCACTGGTACTGCTGCTTGATGCGGAAGCGGTGATCAATGAGGTCATTCACATTTCTGCCGGGGCGCAGAGCAGTGTCACCTTCGCGGAAATTGACGAGGCGATGGCCAGAGCATCCGGTGAAAAAGCCCTGGGACCGGATTATCAGAAGGTCTCCTATAAACACCTGGCGGAGAGCAGAAGAACCTTTAAAGATCTGTTCGGGCCCTGTAACGAACGCATCATGCTGCGAGCCATGAATTTATATGGTCATTTTTCCAATCTGAATGTGGTCTTTGATAATTCAAAATTACTGCAGTTGGGAATGAGCAGGCCTTCACGCTTCACCGATTATCTGGATCGCTGTGTGGTGACGACACGCAATTCCACGATTGCAGAACTGATGCAGGTGGACTTTAAATAGCAGAGTCCGGGCGTGGATAGCTGGGGTATTGAGCTCAGGAGTTGATGTGAAAATGAAAAAGCGCTTCCGGAGGGAAGCGCGTTATTTTCAGAAGGTGAACGTCAGACCGGCATAATAGGCACGACCCGGTTCATTATACGTTGAAGCCCCGTCAGCTTCGCGATACAGCTGTTTATCCAGCAGGTTATTAATCCCGGCATTGGCGCGCAGGTTTTTAGTAATATCATAATTAAAGTTAATGCCAAAGACGGAATAAGCACCCACTTCACGATCAGACATCGATCCATTTTCCGTCCGCGACTCGGCATGGCGGCGCGGTTTCTGACGCCCATACATGGTCCAGTTCAGGTCAGTCGAGAAATCCTGCGTAACCTGCCAGTCGAGCAGGGTATTAATGGTATATTTCGGGATGATCGACAGCGGGTTTCCGGTCTCCTTATCCTTAGACTCGATCATATAGGTGGCATTAGTGCGCCACTCCAGTGTGTCCCGGACCAGCGGAATCGTGACGTTACCCTCCAGCCCCTCAACCACCGCTTTGCCGCCGTTACTCCATTGCAGAATATTATTGCCATTGGAGGCGTAGCCCAGCACCTCGGTACCGGAGACGATTTTGTTTTTATAGTCATTGCGGAACCAGGTGAGCCCCGCAATATACCCCTGCTCGCTGTACTCAATACCCAGTTCTTTATTAACGCTGACTTCGGGATCAAGATTTTCATTACCCAGCAGATAGCAGCTGCCGCGCGCAACATTGACCGGACAGCCGTTGCCCCGGGTCGCCAGTAAATACCCTTCACTGGACTGATAGAGGTTGGGGGCTTTAAAAGCACGGGCAATACCCGCCTTCAGCGTAAAACTGTCGCCCAGTCCCTGCGAGATATTCAGCGACGGACTCCAGTTCGCGCCGAACGTATCGTGATAATCAAAGCGCAATCCGGGGATCACTTCAGTGCTGTCCGTCAGGGCGATGTTATCTTCAACGTAGAGGGAGCTGAGCGTGGCGCTGTTTTTACTGTTGCGACTGCCGGGGTCACCACTGACTCCATTGATCGAAACGCCTGGCGCACGGGTGCCGTTCATGGAGTTGGGATCGTTCAGCTCATCCCGGTTCCACTCGGCGCCCAGCGTCACGGTCTGTTCACGCAGCAGTTCCAGCGGGAAGCTGATCTCTCCGCCAGCGCGATAACTGTCGAAACGGCTGGTCGAAAAGGTTCTGCTGTTGATCCGGCCTTCACCTGAACCGGCTGTGCCTTCGTTCAGGCGGGTATTGTTGGTTTTTTCATAGTTAAAGGTGAGTTTCGACTGTCCCCAGTCCCAGATCCCATTGTGGGCAAGCCCCCAGGTCTGACGGTAGAGCCGGTTGGTCTCCGCGCCATCGAGCGATTCGATCAGCGCATTACCGGCCCCGTTGCTGTACTGCGTATCACCGGCATAGATATTGCCCTGGCGGCTATAGCCGTAACTGAAATCCAGCACCTGAAGCGGCGTGATCTTCCAGGAGAGCACGCTGTTAATGTCTTTGTTGCGTACACCTTCACGACCGGCGGCAGCCGAGCCGTTCTGCGACTGGTTAATATCGAAGGCATCACTGTCGGTTTTGTTGATATTGCCATAGAGACGCATGGTCAGCGCATCGCCTGCCAGCGGCCCGCTCAGATTGAAGTTGGCGCGGCGCGTTGCGCCTTCTTTATTATCTTCCGGCTGGTTGGTGTAGAGCGACAGCGAACCGCTCCAGTGATCGGTGGGACGTTTGGTAATGATGTTCACCACACCGCCGGCCGCGCCAGAACCATAGCGGGCTGCCGCCGGTCCGCGAATGACTTCAATCCGCTCGACCATTTCAGGTGGCACCCAGTTAGAGTCACCGCGGGAGTCACGCTCGCCGCGCCAGCTGTATCGAACCGAATTGCGCGACGTGGTGGGAACGCCATCGATCAGAATCAGGGTGTTTTCCGGCCCCATGCCGCGAATGTCGATCTGGCGATTGTTGCCGCGCACGCCGTTAGCACTGTTGCCGGTAAGATTAACACCCGGCATTTTGCGGATAATATCGGAGAGGTCATTGACCGGCGGATTCTTTCTGATGTCCTGCGCGGTGATCACCGATACCCCCGGCTGCTGCTTTAACTCCTCTTCGGCGGTGACCAGCATGGTCTGATCGTCAGCCAGCTTCTCCGTCTCTTCCTGACTCGCCCCATTGGCAGAAGTACTTAATACGCCAGCCAGCAGCAGCGCAGCAGGGCGTTTATGGACACGCATGGTTACATTCACTTAGAAGTTCTCCCTGAATCGTTAATGTATGTAAGCAAATGCGTATGATAATGATAATAGTTCGCATTGTATATCGCAGCAGGGGATCTTTACATTCCCGCATTCGCGATCGTGCTGTCGCCTCAGAGAGCGGCAAATTCGTGCGGAAAACGTACAGCCGGGAGGTATCTGGTTCTGTGTCATGGCCCGTTTTAATTCTCAGATTTCATCAGAATGCGTTTCCGTGACTCCAGACTTAATAGGTCTGGAGTCACAGCGACTGAGTCAGTAGAATGGCCCGCCTGTAGAGTGAAAGGGAGAGTAATGTGATCGATCGGACATCCAGCCCGGTGCGCTCCGCGCATGTCGGCCAGCACGTTATGATCTGGCTGGAGCAGGTTAAAGCCGCCTCGTTAGGTGAGCTGGATAACTTCGGGGATGAAGGAACCGTAGAGCAGGTGATGAAGGTCTGGGTCAAACTGTCGCTGCTGATCAGCCGCCGCCGCCCGGAGATCGCCGTTTCTTCCCTGCTGAAACATGTTCTGCCCGGTATCGGTTCTCAGCCGCTGAAAAACCTGACGCGTCTGCGTCTCAACCGGCTCTATAACATCCTGATTGCGGAAGGGAAAAAGGAGGAGGCGCGGCGGGTCTTTGCACTGACGAAACAGTTTCTGGCCTGGGCCGAGATGCAGGGCTATCTCGATCACTCCCCGATTGCCTCAATGAAAAAGCGCGATGTGGCGGGCCGGGCATCACCGCCGCGCAGTCGCCAGCTGAGCGATGCGGAGATCTGGGTTTTCTGGCACGGGCTGGACAACTGGGCACTGTCGGAACAGGCGCGCTGGGCGCTGCGGTTGTGTCTGGTCAGCGCCCGGCGACCGGATGAGATTGTGCAGGCGCAGAAAGCGGAGTTTGATCTGCAGCTGGAACTCTGGAAGCAGGGCACCCGTAATAAATCGCAGCGGGAGCATGTGCTGCCAATCTCACCGCTGATGCGTCAGTGCATCGAGGCTCTGCTACAGGCCGCCGATCCGGACTCCCCCTGGCTGGTGCCCGCACCCCGCGATCCGCAGCAGCCGCTCTCTAAAGGCGCGCTCAATCAGGCGCTGCGCCGGATGATCCGCGCCCCGCGCGGGCTGGGACTGGAAGCCTTCACGCCGCGCGACCTGCGCCGCACCGCGCGATCCAAACTCTCTGCGCTCGACACGCCCAACGACGTTGCCCGCAAAATCATGAACCATGCGCTGGAAGGGATCGATCGGGTTTATGACACGCATGACTACCTGAGCCAGATGCGCATCGCCATGAACCGTTTTTCTGCTGCCGTTGAGCAGATCATCGCCTGCGAAAGTTATCATCAGATGCAACACCGCTATGAGGGTGAAACCCTGTTACTCGACGAGCGCGCCATCATGGCGATGGCGCGCTGACCGGACCGTCAGAAGTGGTAACGCAGCCAGGCAAAGTAGACGTTGCCGTTATTGTGCGTGCCGGGGATGTAGGTCATCTGGAAATCGAGATCGCCATAGCCGATGGCGGCAAGCGGCAGTATCGCCGGCACCGGGATGTAATCCCAGTTGTGACGGGCCGTCACACCGGCGGTATAACCCGCACCCCAGTGGAAATTCTGATCGGCCAGCGGACGCCACGTCGCCACCCAGCCATAGCCGCCAAAGGGCTCCCACTTATTAAAGGAGTCCTTGAACGCCATTAAGTAGATACCGTTCCAGTTGCCTTTCTCGTCGTAGCGGGAGATACCGCCACCGGCGCCCCAGGGCCTTTCGTTATATTTATCAATATGTTCCCGGTCGTAGGTCGCACGGTTGTGCCACGTGATAGCGGGCAGGTAAAAATCGATACCCTGTGGCTGCTGCCAGGTCGTGGCAACGTTATTGCTGAAGGTGTTCCAGCCAGCACTGACATTCTGCACCAGCGTGGCAGACCAGGCAGAAGGGGCTGAAAACAGACTCAAAACGGTCGTCGTCATCAGCGCATTGAAAAGGGATGTATTGCGCATGTGCGAATTCCTGCAATCTCTGGTGTTTAATAAGGTAATAAAAGGGTTAAGGCGGGTATTGTGGCATGAAGAGTGACAACTTCAGGTCAATGAACGGCCCTTACGGGATATTATAGTGACGGTAAGCGAAACGGCACCCGAATTTTTCTGATAAAGCCGCCGGGATTTATCGGGCAGCTTTTCCCATCTCCCTCTTCCCGGCTTCTCCGGCACCGATCATTTCCTGAAAAAACCGGCATCATCTGTTAACAAAATCTTGCAATGAAAATCGCAATGCGTATATTTCTCATTTGCTTTAAAGGTTTATCACACCCGCCTCAGGCGCACAGGGAAAACGTTTCTGGTTCCTCAAACCAAAAGCAGGGCAGCGATGTCCGCAGGATGCACGGTCGTGACAGTGGCAGATAAAAATCATAAAGATAACTGAGGAATAAATGAACGCATTTGAATTTCAGCGTGCCGGGGAAACGGGCGCGACGGCTTCGCACCGCCTGTTCCGCCTCTCCCTGCTGGCTGCCCTGGTCGCCACCTCACTGGGACAGAACATGGCCCGCGCTGCAGAAAGCGCGGCGCCCGCCGTCAGCGATGAACAGACCCTCACCGTCAGCGCCTCTGCCGACGACGGCGTGACAACGTCACCAGCTACCGATTACAGCGTACCGGTTACCCGTGCAGGGACAAAAATGCTCGGTACCGTGCGGGATGTGCCACAGTCTGTCAGCATCGTCAGTTCGCAACGGATGGCTGACCAGCAACTGCAGTCGCTGGATGACGTTCTGGCTAACACCACCGGCATCCGCGGCGTCAGTGTCGATATGGATCGCACCAGCTACTACTCCCGCGGCTTTTTGATCGACAACTATATGGTCGATGGTATTCCGACCGCGTTTGCCGAGCGCTGGAATCTGGGTGACGCGCAGACTGACATGGCGCTCTATGAGCGTGTTGAAGTGGTGCGCGGGGCAACCGGTCTGCTGACCGGTCCGGGCAATCCCTCGGCCGCCATTAACATGGTGCGCAAACATGCAGACAGCAAAACGTTCGGCGGCACCGTCTCCGCCAGCTACGGCAGCTGGAACAAACAGCGTTATGTGGCCGATCTCTCGGCACCGCTCAGTGACAGCGGCAATGTCCGTGGCCGGCTGATCGCGGGCTGGCAGGATAACAACAGTTTCATTGAGCGCTACGGCGCTAAAAAACAGTTTATCTATGGCGTGGTTGATGCCGATCTGACCGACTCTGCCACGCTCTCGGTCGGGTATGAGTTCAGCCAGGTTAACACCGATTCCACGATGTGGGGGGGCGCGCCGCGCTGGTATACCGACGGGACGCAGATCCACGCCCGTCGCGGCTATAACACCGCGCCTGACTGGGCCTACAACGACAAAGAGAACCGCAAGCTCTTCGTCAACCTGAAACAGGACTTCGCTAACGGCTGGAACCTGACGCTGAACGGCACGCACAATGAGATGCGTCTGGACAGTAAGCAGATCTATCTCGATGGCTTCTTCGATCGCAACAGCGGCGCGGGTGTCTCCTCCTATGCCAACTACCCGGTGGTGGGCGGAACCGGCTACAACACCGGCAAACGCAAGGTGGATGCGGTCGATGCCTTTGCCAGCGGCCCGTATGAGCTACTGGGACGTCAGCATGAGCTGATGGTGGGGGTCAGTTACAGCCGTCAGGATAATAAATATTTCAGTACGTTTGAGAACATCTCGCCTGAATCGCTGGGCAACTTCAACGATTTCAACGGCCAGTATCCGGAATCGGCCTGGACACCGCGCCTGCCGGCCAGCGATACCCAGCTGGTGCACCAGAAGTCGACCTATATGGCAACCCGTTTGTCGCTGGCCGATCCGCTGCATCTGATCCTTGGTGCCCGTTACACCAACTGGAATCGCGAAACACCCGGCGGTGAGATGGAGAAGAACAACACCACGCCGTATGGCGGTCTGATTTATGACTTCGCCGAAAACTGGTCTGCCTATGCCAGCTACACCTCGGTATTCCAGCCGCAGGATTATCGCGATGTCAGCGGGGCGTACCTGTCGCCGGTGATCGGCAAAAACTATGAGGCCGGTCTGAAATCAGACTGGATGAACAGCCGCTTCACTACCTCACTTTCCGTGTTCCGCACCGAACTGGATAATGTCGGAGAAGCCACCACGCAGATCGTTCAGGGTTCCGGCGATGTGGCCTATATTGGCCGCAAAGGCGTGGTAAGTCGCGGCGTGGAGTTTGAGGTCAACGGCGCATTAACCGATGACTGGCAGATGACCTTTGGCGGCACGCGCTACATCGCAGAAAACCGCGATGGCACGACGTTCAATCCGCAACTGCCGCAGACCAGCTTCAACCTCTTCACCAGCTACCGTCTGCCTGCCCTGCAGGCACTGACGCTGGGCGGCGGCGTCAACTGGCAGACCCACATCTGGAACGATGTCGGTGCGCCGGAAGGCAATGGCACCTGGCGGGCGCGTCAGGGCAGCTACGCGCTGGTTGACCTCTTTGCCCGCTATCAGGTGAATAAAAATCTGTCGCTGCAGGGCAACCTGAATAACCTGTTCGACAAGGCGTATGACACCAGCGTCGCCAGTTCGGTGGTCTACGGCGAGCCGCGTAATTTCTCGGTCACCGCCAGCTACACCTTCTGATCGCACTCCATGAAAAACGCCTCAGCCGGGGCGTTTTTTTTGGGATCACGCCGCCTTCAGGCAAAACGCAGCGCCAGATTAAAGCCCTCTCCGGACGCCACGACAATCGCCTCAGCCTGCTCGTGGAACAGAATATTCCCTGTCAGCAACGCGTTTTTCACCAGGGCGAGATCCGTTGTGGCAAACCCCAGCGCTACCATCCGGGCGCTGCCATCATAATCCTCCGGCAATGGACCGAAGCGCTGTTGCGCATAGTCAGCGGAGGCAAAGCGCACCGTGGCAGCCCCGGCGCGCAGCACGAAAGCGCCTTCCGGACAGGCGAGAACCTTTGCGGCACCAAAAAGCCGGCTGTAGACCTGCGCCGCATGCGCCGGATCCTGCGCGACGATGACAAACTCACTGATATTCTGCACCCCATTGGGATGGCGCTGCCAGGCGGGCTGCCACACCGTGTCCGGCGTTAAATGCTGGCAGAAAAAGGATCGTCCATTGGGGATCAATGAGGCACGCAGCCGCACGGTCCGGAAGTGCGCTTCACTGACCGAGCCATCCGGCAGGGTCACCGGCCGCCAGAAGGCAGCAGGCGGATCGCCATCCAGATCCTGTCTTTCCAGGTGCAGAAACTCACTCTCTGCATCGCTGCTTTTCCACACCAGTCCGCTTAGTCCCAGCGGTGAATTCCACAGGTCGGCACGCTGGCTGCCTTTGCCGGGCTCATAGCCGAGCAGCTCCAGATAATTTTCGCCAAAAATAGCCAGATGATTGCTCGATCCCAGCGAGTGGTGGCCCCGCTCGGTGAGCTGAAAGCCGAGCCGCCGGAAGCGGGCGCTGGCGTTGTCCAGCTGGTCGGCCACATTAATGACCGCGTGGTCGAGAACCGGTTGCGGCACCGGAACAGCGATCGTCGTACGCTTTTTTTTCGTCATAGCGCTACCACTCTCTGCAGCGCGCGCGGCACCAGCCGGGTAAAGTACGCCACGGCCGGGCCTATCAGCGCCTCATCCGGATCGAAAGCGGCGTGATGCAAACCATACTCGCTGGCACTGCCGATGCTGACAAAGGCGCCCGGCACCTGTTGCAGGTAGAAAGCAAAATCTTCGCCACCCATCTGTGGCGTCTCCGCCTGTTCAGCGAGATAGCCGCTCTCGCGGGCGACGTCCAGTGCGACCTCCACCCACGCCGGGGTATTGATCAGCGCAGGCGGGCCAGCCGTCCATGCCAGTTCCGCGGTCGCGCCAAATCCGCCAGCAATACCCTGAATCAGTGCCCGGATGCGATGCGGGATCTGCTCGCGGATCGCGCTGTTGTGGGTGCGCACGGTTCCCTCCAGTTCGACGGTCTGGGGCAGCACATTCCAGGTATTCCCGGCGGTAAAGCGCGTGACGCTCAGCACGACGGTTTCCAGCGAGCTGAACACCCGACTCGGCAGGGTCTGCAGGGCCGTCACAATATGGCTGGCCACCACAATAGAATCGATGCCCTCCTGGGGGCGGGCAGCATGCGCGCCTTTGCCCGCAACGCGGATCACAAAGCGATCCACATTGGCATAAAACGCGCCCGGGCGGCTGCGCAGGGTGCCCAGCGGCAGGTCGGGGGCATTATGCAGGCCAAATATCGCCTTCACGCCCTCCAGCGCACCCGCCGCGATCAGCTGCTGCGCACCATCGAAGGTCTCCTCAGCAGGCTGAAACAGAATCCGCACCCGGCCTGGCAGCGTGCTTTCCTGCTGCTTCAGCTGCAGGGCAACGCCCAGCATGACGGCGCTGTGAACGTCATGACCGCAGGCGTGCATCACACCCGGCTGACGGGATCGCCACGGGCGGTCGGTGATCTCCTCAATCGGTAGCGCATCTATGTCAGCACGCAGGGCGATGAGCGCTTCACCGTGACCCATTTCTGCCACCACGCCCGTTTTCAGCCCCAGCGGCAACAGCCGTATCCCGGCCTCGGTGAGCCAGCGGCTCA
Organism: Pantoea sp. ARC270; assembly: GCF_003236725.1. Classification (NCBI taxonomy): domain Bacteria; kingdom Pseudomonadati; phylum Pseudomonadota; class Gammaproteobacteria; order Enterobacterales; family Erwiniaceae; genus Pantoea; species Pantoea sp. ARC270. Next base: position 57,934 of record NZ_PUGA01000041.1, on the reverse strand, counting down.
GGCGTTCCGTGGTGGCAAATTCATGATTGGAGAGTTCAGGATGCTGGTGCAGTTCACGCCGCCACTGCACCAGCTGTTCGGTTAAAGGCAATGTCATGGTTATCCCTGTTTTTCCGGCAGAAAAGGCTCGCCCGGCGTCAGCGTCAGGCGGCTGGCCCAGGCAAAAAAGGTTGGGCACAAATCAGAGCGGGCAGGGAGAGCATGGCGCAGGGTGAAATAACGTCTTCATGATAAATTCCTTTGTTATTAATTGCCTCAGCAGGCGGAATCATCATCGAATGACGCAGGGCGCAGATAAAGAAACGAATTGGTCAAAGCTTATCTGAAAAAAATAAATGCGGATTGCTGTCAGCTTCTCATACCAGTCGAATCATCCGCCACTCTCTATGATTGGGGTTATAATTGTGCATATTTTGTTCGTAGCTAACAGATAACCCTATCCCGATGGAGTTTCTATGAATAATCTGCATGTTGCTATCATTGGTGCTGGCGCAACCGGCGTGGCCGCGTTTATTGCCCTTGTCCGACAGGGGGCCTGCAAATGCATTACACTGCTGGACGCGTCGGGGCCTGCAATCGGGCAGGTTTATGCCAGTCAGCATCCGGAACTCCTCTGTAATACCTCTGTTGAATTAATGTCTCTGTTACCGCCGCACTATCACGATTTACTTCATTACCTGCATGAGCATACAAATAACGAGATTACGCTGGCAGATTTTGTTTCCCGTAAAATCATCGGAGATTATATTCAGGATCGATATACCCGTTATCTCTCTGGCTTATCAGCAGGGCATAAGCGTCTCCTTTATCAGGGATGCGGGGAAACAGATTATGCGTCAGCCGGGCGGAGATTATCTGATTGAAACCCGGCAGAGCGGCACCCTTGCTGCCGATGCGGTAATCGTCTGCACCGGTTACACGCATCCCGCGATTCCTGAGGCCCTGGCATCCTATCAGGGCGATCCTCTGTTTTTTGCTTCACCCTATCCGGAAAAACTGATGCTGGAAAAGATCCGGCCGGATAGTCATGTCCTCATCGTGGGAACACGGCTCTCCGCGATAGATGCGGCATTAGTTCTTTGCCGACAGGGTTGCCGGGTCAGCCTGGTTTCTCCCTCCGGCGACCTGCCGGCGGTGCGCTCTGCCGTCATGCTCAGACCCATTCAGGCTTCGCGACTCGCCTGGCTTACAGACAGCGCGGTAATCAGTGAACAGGTCAGGCCGGACATCAGAAAATGGGTGATCCGGCTGCTGGCTCACGCCTCGGCGACCTCCCTCAGAGAGCAGTTTGTCGCAGAGACGGAGAGTATCCAGCGACTGCGGAAAGAGAGTGAACTGGCGCGTCAGGACAAAACGGAATGGCAGTACAGGATTGTCGGAATGATTAACGCGATCAACCAGCATTCGCACACACTCCCCGAGGCGGTTAAGCACTCCCTGAGCGCCTTTCTGCGGGCAACGGGACGCTATATCAGCGCGATGCCCTTAAAGAATGCCGAAAAATTGCTTGGTTATGTTGATAGCGGGTTATTAAGCGTTGAAAAGCTGAGGGCTGACTCTCTGCAGAAATCAGATTCGGGCTGGACCCTCAGCAACCCGCAGGGCGAAATCACACACTTTGACGCCCTTGTCTGTGCCACCGGCTACACACCGCCCAGACATTCGATGACCCATAATGGGCTGATCCTCGCGGATACCCGTGACGCTTCAGCCGCACCGCCCCGGCTGAATAACCATTTGCAGCTGCACCTGGCCCACAGGGTGTCGCCTGAATCTGTCTGGCTGGCAGGCATATCAACGCATCTGTCCGTCCCGGTGGTGAATGCGCTGTTTGTCGCGGTCGAACAGGTGAACAGAATTGCACAACAAATCAAAAGATTATAAGGATTGAGTGACTGCGCTGTGATGCCGTCAGAGCAAGAGGCCTGCGTCCGGCCCCTTACCCTGACGAGACGCTACTCAGTACAGAGTGGCTGCTGGCGACACTGACTATCGCGCAGAAACGCGCTGACCAGAACGAGCCACAGCAGACCGCAGGTCAGATTCACCAGGCTAAAGCCGCCGGTGCCGAAGCTGAAATAAGCCGTTTTCGCGGCTTCAATGCCCAGCGCAATAATCAGGATGCTCACCATGCCCAGCAGTGCCGCGACGCTGCCTTTTCCGGCGCTGCTGGAAAAGAGCGTCATACGGTAAAGTCCGGCGTTAATCAGCCCGGTGCCGAAGCCGTAGAGACTCATTCCGGCAGTGAGCCACAGATAGCTTTGCGGATTCAGCAGGGTGGCAACCACCGCAACGGTCAGTCCGCAGACTACTGGCCAGGCACCCAGCTTTACCGGCTGTTCAATCGGCAGACGGCTGGATAAACGGCCCAGCGTCAGGTTGCCCGCAATCATCGCGGCAAAGACCGGCAGCTGAAGCAGGGCATAGTCGATGCGGCTCAGTTGCGCGCCGTGGATCAGGATGACGGGTGAAAGCGCCACCCAGGCAATGCAGGGGACGCTGACCAGTCCGATAGCCAGTGAACCGCGCATCACCTGACGATCCTTCAGCAACGCCGCGTAACCGCTGATAATCGATCGCAGCGACAGCGCTTTTTGACGATCGCCCGCCGTTTCAGGCATGGCATACCAGAGCCCGGCCAGCGCCAGCGCCGCAACAGCGCCAATCAGCCAGAACAGCGTGCGCCATTCTCCCACGGTCAGAAACGCCGCGCCCGCCAGCGGCCCGGCCAGCGGAGCCAGCAGGGCGACGTTGGCCATCAGCGCCATCATTTTGATGCTGAGCGATTCGGTGAACGCCTCCTGGATCGCTGCATAACCCACTGCACCGATGAAACAGAGGCTGATCCCCTGCAGGAAGCGCAGCAGAACGAACTGCTCAATGCTTTGTACCCAGTGCGTTGCGATGCAGGAGAGCATAAAGAAGGTCACGCCACCGATCAGCACCGGACGCCGTCCGATGCGGTCCGAGAGCGGGCCAAGCAGCCACTGCAGCAGGATGCCACCGGCCAGGTAAGCAGTCAGGGAGGTGGAGACCCACTCCGGCCCCACCTTAAACTCCTGAGTCACCAGCAGCATACCGGGCTGGATCATGTCATGGGCGATATAGGTCGCAAACTCAAACAGCACCAGCGACAGGGGAAAGATCAGATGCCGCCGGGTCAGCTTTGCGACCGGAATAAAAGAGGACATTACAGATTCCTGCGATAACTCATTAAAAAAAAGGCGGCCACCCAGGTGACCGCCTGACCATTACGTGACAGGGTAACGCTTAGCGCCAGCGCGCGATCGGATTGACCAGGGTACCGGCAAATTTCAGGTTTTCCGCCGGGTCGGTGAGGTTAATCATCTGCTGGTTGTTGGCCAGCTGCAGGCGGTTGAGGCAGGAGCGGGTGAACTCTGGCGCAAACATGTTATAACGCGCAAACTTCGTCGCCAGCTGCGGATGCGCCTGCTGATAATCCTTCACGCATTCCGCTACCGACTGCCAGAACTGCTCCTCAGGCAGTGTGCCTGACTGGTCGAGGATCGCGCTGATAAAGCGGAAAATGCAGTCAAAGACGTCGGTGAAGATCGACAGCAGTTTAAGCTCCTCCGGCACATCCACCGCCAGTCGCTGCACACCTTCCGGCAGCACGGCATCCGGGTTCATCACCGCGATCTCCTCGCCGATATCCTTCATATAGGCGCTGACCGGTACGTTGTTCTCCAGCAGCATAATCAGGTTTTCGCCGTGCGGCATAAACACCAGGTCATGCTGATAGAAGCAGTGCAGCAGCGGACTGAGGTAGCAGGCCAGATAGCGGTCAATCCACTGCTTCGCGGGTAAACCGGAATCGGCAATCAGCGCGGGCAGCAACGCCTGCTGATGGTGATCGACGTGCAGGAAGGAGGCCATGGTCATCAGACGCTGACCGGGTTGCAGGCTGGCCGCCGGATTGTCGCGCCACAGGGCGGCAAACATCTTCTTGTAAGCGGAGTCGCCTTTAATCGCCTGCTCGTAATAGCGGTTGTGATAGCCGACCGAAGCAACTTCGCGCAGGATGCGGAAATCGCACTTCTTCAGCCAGGCATCGCCTGTCACCAGCTGCTCCAGCCAGCCGTTGATGGCCGGTGTGGTCGCCATGTAGTAGGGCGACAGACCGCGCATAAAGCCCATGTTCAGCACCGAAAGCGCGGTTTTCACGTAGCGCTTTTCCGGCTGACTGCGGTTGAAGAAGGTGCGGATGGACTGCTGCGCCTGATAGGCGTCGTCGCCCGTGCCGAGCCAGACAATATCGTGATTCGCGATGTCCGCGGCGAAAACCGTCAGCAGTTTGTTCTGCCACTGCCACGGGTGCACCGGCATCAGGATATACTCCTCAACCGCCAGCCCTTTTTGCTCCAGCTGTGCATTAAACTGCTCAACGGTGTTCTGGCCCAGCTCATCACGCAGCAGCTGCTCGTAACTCAGCTCGCTCAGGCTGGCGAAATGCGCATTGCGGCGGTGGACCGCGACCCAGATAAGGTGAACCGGCGCGGCGGCTTCGGGTGCATAGGCCAGGTAGTCCTGCGCATCAAAGCCGATGCGGCCGTTGTTGGCGACAAAGCAGGGATGACCTTCGGTCATGGCCGCTTCAACGGTCTGGAAATCCGCGGAGACCAGCGCCTGACTGTCCGGATTGTGCTTCTGCAGCTTATAGACAGCGCTGCAGAGTGTGCTGCTGATCTCTTCCATGTAGGTAGCCAGCAGCGCCTGGGGAATGCCGATCTCTCCGTTGAACTCCACGATAAACTTCAGCGCATCCAGCGGCAGATCATGGCCATTCTCCTGCTTACGCAGTGAACCCGCGTCAATCTCCCAGTGATCCAGCGCCAGCCGCGCCGCGCGGAAATGGTAGCTCGCCTCGCCACCCGGCACCGCCAGCTGATAGCTGCCGTTGCCGGATTCCTGCGGCGCGATGATTTTTTCATGCGCAAACTCGGCAATCGCTTTGCGGATCAGCATGCGGTTTGCCTGCGCCCAGTTGTCGCCCGTCAGATGCGTGCCGTTCATCAGTGAAGAGGGGGTGGTCATAGTCTGCGACTCCTGCAGTAACGCGTGTTGATAATCTTCCCGCTGGCAGAAGGCCAGCCAGGCGGTTTTATGGCCCAGGTCGAGGGTATGCTGATAGCGGAAACCGGCACGCCTGTTCAGAACGTGGATCTTCTCGTTGCGCACGTCCGGCTCGACCACCACGCGGTTCACTTCGGGACGGCTGAACATATAGTCCATCACCAGCGAAAAGACCTGCCAGCTGAAGGCGCGGATCGGCTTGCTGGCCGGGGCAATCAGGATATGCATGCCGTAGTCATCGGGCGCAGCCGGGTAGAATTTTCCAATCTCATCATCACAGGCGCGATAGCACTCAATCAGACAGATCGGCTCATCGTTGCAGCAGCCAATCAGTGCCGCTTTGGGATCCTTTGCCGTCAGTGTCTGATAGAACGCCGCGACCTGCTCCAGGCTCTGCTGCTGCATGCCCCAGAAGCGCGCATAGTCGCGGGTGACCCAGCTGTGGATGAGCGGCGCATCGCTGGCCTGCATCGGCCGGAGGGTGAACAGACCCGCGGGACGGCGGGCGCTGAACAGGACAGATGAACTCATTTCAGCGCTCCGTTTTAGCCGGGAAAGTCTGGAAAGCGATCTGACGCTCGATCGGGTAAACCTCGCGTCCGGTCAGTTCGCGCAGCAGCACCGAGTTGCGGTAGCAGGCCATCCCCAGATCCGGGGTGACAAAGCCGTGGGTGTGTAGCTCGGCGTTTTGGACAAAGACCTGATTGTGATGGTCAATGCTGTAGTTGCGCTGCACGTCGTAACGGCCTTTCTCATCCCAGCGCAGACGCGCGGTGATCCCCTCCAGAAACATCGGTGGCCGATAGTGATAGCCGGTTGCCATCACCAGCCCTTCGGTGCGGCGGGTAAAGGTACAGTCCTGCTCCTCCTGATGCAGCGTCAGCTCAAATTCCCCCTCCGGCAGCCAGCGCATCGCGGTCAGGGCCGAGTGGGTGAAGAGATTGACGTTCAGATCGCCATCGAGCTGTTTAACGTACATCAGATCGTAAATGTCATTAATCAGGCTGCTGTTGATCCCCTTGTAGAGGTTCTTATGCCGGGCATTGAGTTCGTCGCGGGTGCTGGCAGGCAGGGCGTGGAAGTAGTCCACCCACTCCGGCGAGGTCATCTCCAGCGTCAGCTTGGTGTACTCCAGCGGGTAAAAGCGCGGCGCACGGGTGATCCAGTTGAGCTGATAACCAAAGCGATCGATATCGGTCAGCAGGTCATAGTAGATCTCCGCTGCACTCTGACCGCTGCCCAGCACGGTAATCGACCGCTTCTGCTGCAACGCGGCTTTGTTCGCCAGATAGTGACTGGAGTGGGTCAGGCGCTGACGATGCGGCTGGCTGCACTCCGGCATCCAGGCCACCGGGCCGGTGCCGAGAATCAGATGACGCGCCTGATAACGCTGTTTCTCGCCGCTGCGGGTCTCCCTGACCTCCAGCTGATAGAGGCCGGAGGCCTCATCGTAGCTGACATACTCGACGTGACTGTTCCAGCGCAGATTCGACAGCTTTGAGCTGGCCCACTGGCAATACTGGTTGTACTCCTTGCGCATCAGGAAGAAGTCTTCCCGGATGTAGAACGAGTAGAGTTTCCCCTTCTCCTTCATGTAATTAAGCAGGCTGTACGGGCTGGTCGGATCGGCCAGCGTCACCAGGTCAGCCATGAACGGGGTCTGCAGATGGGCGCTTTCCAGCATCATGCCGGTGTGCCAGTCAAATCCCGGATTCTCATCCAGGAAAAGACCGTTCAGACCCTCAACCGGCTCACTCAGGCAGGCGAGACTCAGGTTGAAAGGGCCGATGCCGATGCCAATAAAATCGTAAACAGGACTCTTCATTTCACATCTCTCCCTGGTTCGCCGCGCGCAGCGCAGACGCCCGGACCTGCTCGCGGCCATAGTGCGCAATCAGGCTCAGCACATCTTCGAGGTCGGCAGGGGTCGTGGTCGGATTTAGCAGGGTAAATTTCAGGTACTGACGGCCGTCGACTTTGGTGCCGGCAATCACGGCATTTCCGGAGCGGAACAGCGCTTTGCGGATTGCGGCGTTGATTTCGTCGATCTGCGCATCACTGGCGTGTTTGCCCGGTACGTAACGGAAAATCTGGGTGGTCAGCTCCGGGGCGTGCAGCACTTCGATAGACGGGTGATCGCTCAGCAGCTGATGCGCCGTCTGCGTCAGCGCGATCAGGGTATCGAAGGCCTCACCCAGCGCCGCCGGCCCCATGACGCGCAGCGTCAGCCACATTTTCAGGGCATCAAAACGGCGGGTGGTCTGAATGCTCTTGTTGACCAGATTTGGCGTCCCTTCCTGCTGGGCGCTGAGCGGATTCAGGTAGTCGGCATGGTGGGTGACATGCTTCAGGTTCTGGCTATCCCGGACGAAGAAGGCCCCGCAGCTGACAGTCTGGAAGAAGGATTTGTGATAATCGACGGTGACGGAATCCGCCCGCTCAATGCCGTTCAGACGTGAGCGATGCTGCTCAGAGACCAGCAGCCCGCAGCCATAGGCGGCGTCAACGTGCATCCATAAACCGTAATCGTCACAGAGACGGGCGATTTCCGGCAGCGGATCGATGCTGCCAAAATCGGTGGTGCCGCTGGTAGCGACAACCGCAATCGGGATCAGCCCTTCGCTGCGGCAGCGCTCAATCTCCTGCGCCAGCAGGGCCGGGTCCATGCGGAACTGCTCGTCGTGATCGATAGCAATCACCGCATCGTAACCCAGCCCCAGAATCGCCATCGATTTCTGGATGCTGAAGTGGCTCAGCTTCGACGTAAAGACGCGCCACTTCGGAGCGGTCTCCGGCAGGCCGCGCTGCTTGATCAGGTGACCGGGATGATGCGCCGCGCACCAGCTGTCACGCGCCAGCAGCATCGCCATCAGATTCGACTGGGTGCCGCCACTGGTGAAGATCCCGTCTGACCCGGCGGGCAGGCCGATGCGGCCCAGCGTCCAGTCGATCACCTTCTGCTCAATGAGGGTGCCGCCTGCGCTCTGATCCCAGGTGTCCACCGAGCTGTTCACCGCCGCCATGATCTGTTCAGCCATCAGCGAAGGCAGCACAACAGGGCAGTTGAGGTGTGCCAGATATTTCGGGTGATGGAACCAGACGGCGTCACGCAGATAGAGCTGACTCAGCTCCGCCAGAGCGTCATCGTTGTTACCCAGAGGACGGTCAAGATCGACATCGCTGAATTCCGCCGCCAGTTCATGAGGCAGGATGCCGCTGAACGGCTTCTCAACACCGGTGACGGTGCGGGTCATCAGCGCCAGCACCTCCTGCGTCTGCTGCGACCAGGCAGCCAGTTGCCGATCGTTGAAAATCGCCGTTTCGGCCGTGCAGGCAGTGGAGGCCGGTTCGAAGTCCTGTGCCGATTGAATAGATGAGCGTAAAAGCATGTTCAGTTCCTGTGCGTTAAAACCATAACCCTGCCGACCTGAATCAGCAGCGTGGGATATCCGCTCAAAACTCCAGTAAACATAAAAATGACTAACCAGATAAAAGCCCTGACAATCCTGGGGACCAGGGTTTTCATCCTGAAACTGGTAAATACCGCATATTTTTTGTGGATTAGGCCGCGTTTATCGCGTTGTTATATGCGGATGAGAGTGTAAATGTTAATCATTATCATTCAAATGTTTTGTTGTTAAATTTTATTTATTAGCGCATCTAATGTTGAAAGTGTGACTCAGATCACTTTTCTGAATCGGAATAGTCCTTTTTTTGCGGCTTTCAGGGCCAGCAAAATGCAGTGAAACAGGCAAAATAGCGCCTTGAGGCGGAGCAGAAGTTAACGGAGAGGGGGTGAAAAAGGGGCGTCTGACGGGTCTGAGAAGGGCGGCACTCACCTGAAAAGGAACAACCAGAAAGTCACGCTTGCCCTTTCTGGTTGGGATCAAAAATGGAAACTAACCGGCATCGGTTTCGGCAGGCATTTTCTTTCTGGCGGTGAAGTTATAGAGCACTAACAGGGCGAAAATACCGGTAACGATCAGGGTAATGGTGCCCTTATCCATAAAGTGAGCCATGTTGCCCAGCAGAATGCCTGTGACGCCGAAGTCGGTGTCCGAGAAGGTCGTGTTGGTCAGCCCAATCTGTCCAAGCACGGGCAGCAGCGCCACCGGCAGGAAGGTGATTAACAGCCCATGTGCAAAGGCACCGCAAATCGCCCCGCGTTTGCCGCCGGTCGCATTACCAAACACCCCCGCGGTGGCACCGCAGAAGAAGTGAGGAACCACACCTGGCAGAATCAAAACCCAGTGCAGCTGGCCAAGGACAAACAGCCCCACCAGCCCCCCGGCAAAGCTGGAGATGAAGCCAACCAGAACCGCGTTCGGGGCATAGGGGAAGACAATCGGGCAATCCAGCGCCGGGCGGGCTTCCGGCACCAGTTTTTCTGAAAAGCCGGTAAAGGCCGGGACAATTTCAGCCAGGATTAAGCGAACCCCCTGCAGAATGATGAAGACGCCTGCGGCAAAGGTAATGGCCTGAATAAACGAGTAAACGAGGTAGTTCTGACCATTGCTGAAGGTGGATTCCACATAGGCTTTACCGGCCGAGATCGACAGGATTAAGTAGATAATCATCATCGTCAGCGAGATGGAGATGGTACTGTCGCGCAAAAAACTCAGGTTTTTTGGCATGTTCATCTCTTCGGTCGAGCGCGAGCCTTTTCCGACCAGAGAGCCGATCCAGCCCGACAGGACATAACCGATGGTGCCGGTGTGCGCCAGCGCCACCTGGTCACCACCAATGATCTTCCGCATATAGGGCTGAGCGATCGCCGGAAACGTGGCCATCAGCATCCCCAGTGCCAGCGAACCGGTATAGATGAGCTGAATGCCTTCAAAACCAGCGACCGACAATATGATCGCGATCATGCAGGCCATATAAAAGGTCACATGCCCTGACAGGTAAATATATTTAAGCCGGGTGAACCTGGCGACGAGGATATTGGCGACCATGCCAAAGGCCATAATCATCGTGGTCGGCGCACCATATTTTGCCAGTGCGATAGAAACCATCGCCTCATTATTCGGGATAATGCCCTGAACATTGAACGCATGTTTAAAAATGTCGCCAAGCGGCGTCAGGGAACCGACCAGAACGGTCGCGCCACCGGCCAGCACCAGGAAGCCCAGAATCGTTTTTACCGTGCCCTTAATCACATCCGGGAAGGGTTTCTTCTGCGCAACCAGGCCGAAAAATGCCACCAGTCCGACTAATATAGAGGGCACTTTCAGCACGTCGACGACGAACTGCAAAAGATTTTGAGTAAACATATTAACCTCGAGGGTAAGTGTTTATCGGCTTATAACTGTCCGTTTTTCTCAAAATAATCTCGTATTTTTTGCTCAATCTCTTTCAGGTCAATAATGTTATTGATGATGATGATTTTCTCTTCCGGAAGATTGGCGCTGTAGGCAATATCTTTTGCCATCACAAAAATATCCGCCACGTCGGGCGTTACCGAGCCGAGATCGGAATGTTCAACCTCAGCCTCCACCCCTAATGTCTTCAGCACTTTTTTGATATTCATTTCCATCATGAAACTGCTGCCCAGACCTGAACCACACACTGCCATCATCTTCATATCCGACCTCATTCTCTGGTGATCAAAATTAACGTGTTAACGGGTAAATCAGACGCCTGACAAAATTGCCAGCAGCGCTTCATGGCTGTCTGCATTAAAAACCTGCGCCATGATGTTCTCATCGGAGAGGACTTCCGCCAGCTGGGAAATCATTTCGATATGGCTGTTACTGTCCGGTGCGGCAAACATAAAAAGGACTTTCACCGGATCGTTCTCTTCAGAATCAAATTTCACCGCCGTTCCCAGCAGCAGCACCGACAGCCCCAGTCCGAGCGCGCCCTGTTCCGGACGAGCGTGAGGCATGGCAATCTGCGGAGCGATAACAAAAAAGGGGCCGATCGCCTTTTTTTGCTGGATGATGGCATCAATGTAAGCCTGTGAGATGACGCCTTCGCTGAGCAGAGGACGCCCTGCCAGCACAATCGCTTCCTGCCAGTCAGCCACGCGCTCCACGTACTGAATTCGCTCGCTATTCAACCAATTCGCCAGATGTGACATCGCTGTAATCCTGTCTCTCGTTGCGCGTTCAAAGTTAACGTCACGCAGATACCCTTTGCGCGTCGCCGCGCTCTTCGGCATGGCTGCGTTCGTTAACTCTCCCTGAACCTGTACAGACACTTTCCAGAGATTCGCCCTGACGACTTCCCTCAGTGAGGGGGGCCAGCCGGTGGATGAGTGACCCGGCAACACATCTGTACAGGTTAAAGATGTCTAGTCATCCTGATGATGTCCTTCGACGTGTAGGGACACAACCGCTAAAATTAAAATATGGCTACACAGGCTTAACATCTGTGCCAATTTGATAGGTTGGTCACATATTCACCTGACCGGAGTAGTACTTCTCCGGCAATGTCAGGCAGAAAGGGAGTGGCACGGATACAGGGAGTCTCTCCTTCACGCAAATGGGAAGAACGTCGATGGCTGATGGCATGACTGAAAAGCAGAAAGAGGTGGTCGATTACATCCTCACCCGGATTAAAGATGACGGCCTTCAACCCGGTGAAAAGCTGGATACGGAAATAGCCATCGCAAAGTGCCTCGGTATCACCCGCACAACGGTGCGTGAAGCGACCCGAATTCTGGTGGAGCAGCAGCGTATTTATCGGGTGAAGGGATCGGGGATATTTGTGGGTGCGACGGAGATCAGTAGCCAGGCTCACCGATATCACGTGCTTTCCCCGTTTGATTATCAGGCGCAGAGAAACGGGCACAAAGGCGTCCGTAAAATTATCTCTGCCAGCATTATCCGGGTGCCATCGGCAGAGATGGCGCAGGCGCTGCGAATTAAAACCAGCGATCCGATCTACAAAATATTACGACTGATGTGCTTCGATGAGACGCCGGTGGCGCTGGAACATATCCATCTGCCGGTGAATATGTTTAACAGCATGGAGTTCAGCAAGCTGGAAGTGTCGAAATATGCCTATATTGAGGAAGTGACCGGAAAAAAAGTGCAACTGCGCGACCAGCATTTAACGGCCATTAACCTGACGCAGGCTGAGACGCTGGCATTACTGAAATTAGGGGCGGGGGATGCGGTTATCCAGATTAATGAGACGGTTTTTCTCGATGATGGCGTTCCCTGCGAGGTTAATGTGGCGATTATCAACACCCGCTTTTTTCCACTGAAGCAGAACTCTCAGCGCCCCTGAATAAAGCCGGTAATTCAGCGCTTCACATAAGACGATTTTGTGCAATCCTTTGCCACTCTGCACGTTTTATTCACCCTGAACCCGCCCTGATAAGGCGATAACAGGCCCGGCCTCGGGGCTTTCGTCGCTTATTTGTCTTTTATTTCGCCGCGCCCCGCCAATATGACGAATTCAATAAAGCATAAAACAATATGATGTTTTACCAATAATCGCCTGCGCAGCACACTGGTCAGCAACCGGAATCAATAAGGACCAGGTGAATGGCATATCAATTAAGTCTGTTAGACAAAGCGCCCATCCTGCAGGGCGAGACGCCTGCGGCGGCGCTTCAGCGCACGCTGCAACTGGCGCAGCGGGCAGAGGCGTGGGGCTATCACCGCTTCTGGCTGGCGGAACATCACAACACTGCACAGCTTGCCAGCCCTTCACCGGAGCTTCTGATCGCCTGGATCATTGCGCAGACCCGCCATATCCGGGTCGGATCGGGCGGCGTGATGTTGCAGCACTACAGCCCCTATAAAGTGGCCGAAAACTTCAACCTGCTCGCCTCGCTGGCGCCGGGGCGCATCGATCTCGGCGTCGGGAAAGCGCCAGGCGGGTTACCGCTCTCCACCCAGGCGCTGCAGCGGGGTGTTGATGCCGCCAGCAAAGGCAGCTTTGCCGAACAGCTTCAGCTGCTGGATAGCTGGCTGAAACCAGATCAGCCGAAACCGGATGAAGAGGGGCTGGCGGCGACACCGTTGCCTGCACGTCCGGCTAGCCGTTTTCTGCTGGGGGCCAGCGAAGAGAGCGCACGGCTGGCTGCCTCGCTGGGCTGGCAGTTTGTCTTTGCGGCGCATCTGAATGGTGACCGCGCGTTGCTTGAGCATGCGCTGAGTACCTACACCCGCCTGAGTCACGGTCAGCGCGCGCTGGTTGCGGTTCAGGTGGTGGTGGCTGACTCGCCCGCTGAAGCTGACCTGCTGGTTGCCTCTCTGCGCCACTATCATGTGGCGGTAAAAGGGGGCCCGGGTGTCAACGTCGCCAGCCTGGAGCAGGCGGAGCGCTTCGTGCGTCAGGGAGGCTATCGCGACTATAAGATTGAACCTCGCACCCCGTCACTGCTGAAAGGCACGGCGGCGCAGGTGCATGCTCAGCTGGACGCCCTGCATCATCACTTTGCTATCGACGAGTTCGTCATCGATACGCCCGTCACCGATCCGGTTGCCCGCCAGCGCTCGCTGGAACTGCTGGCCACCCATCATCTGATTGCGGCCTGATCCCCAGCCAGCGGAGAGTCATCATGTACCCTGAATCACAACTGATTGAATGGCGACGCGAACTGCATACCTGGCCGGAGCTGTCCGGACAGGAGTTTGCGACGACCGCACGGCTGCGCGGCTGGCTGCAGGCCGCAGGCATCCGGCTGCGCGATTACCCGCTGGAAACCGGTGTGGTCGCTGAAATCGGCCAGGGTGAAACGGTGATTGCTCTGCGCGCCGACATTGACGCGCTGCCCATCAATGAGGCGAGCGGGGTGCGTTTTCACTCCCGTCATCCCGGCGTGATGCACGCCTGCGGTCACGACCTGCACAGCGCGGTGATGCTGGGCGCGGCCTTGCAGCTTCAGGCTCAGGCCGACACCCTGCCCGGACGGGTGCGCATCCTGTTTCAGCCCGCCGAGGAGATTGCGCGTGGTGCCCGGCAGTTCATCGGGGCGGGCGTGCTGGATGAGGTGCAGGCTATCTTCGGGATGCACAACGAACCTTCGCTGCCGCTTGGTACGTTTGCCACCCGCAGCGGCGCGTTCTACGCCAATGCCGACAAATTCATCATCCGCGTGACCGGTAAAGGTGCGCATGCCGCCTACCCGGAGCAGGGCGTCGACAGCATCGTGACGGCCAGCCAGATTATTCAGGCACTGCAGGGGCTCACCAGCCGCAGTTTTAGCGCCTTCGACAGCCTGGTGCTCAGCATCACCCGCATCGACGGCGGCAAAAGCTGGAATGTGTTGCCGGGCGGGGTGGAATTTGGCGGCACGGCGCGTACGCACGATCTGCAGGTGCGCGCCGACCTGGAGCAGCGGGTGCGTACCCTGGTTGAGCAGTTTGCCGCGGCCAATGGGGCGCAGGCGACCCTGACCTGGCAGCCTGGCCCGCCGGTGCTGATCAACGATCCCCACTGGGCAGAATTCTGCAGCGATGTGGCCGGCCAGGCGGGTTACCGGGTGCAGACCGCCGAACTGCTTCTGCTGGGTGAAGACTTTGCTTTTTATCTGCAGCAGGTGCCCGGCGCCTTTGTCAGCATCGGCAGCGCCAGCGAGTCTGGCCTGCATCACGCCAGCTTTACCCCCGACGAGGCGCTGATTGCGCCCGCCGCTAACTACTTCGCTCAACTGGCTCGCCAGGCGCTGCAACATCTCAGTGCGCGATGTCAGGCGTCCCTCCCACTCTGAATAGCATTTATCTGCTGCCGTAACCGCACGACGGTGCTGAACAGCGTCGTCAGGCACCGCGACGACTAAAAAAGAGAGAACATCATGACCACAAGACAACTTCGGCTGGGCACCATTCTGCATGGCGCCTCTGGCAACATGTCCGCCTGGCGCCATCCGGCGGCCCAGGCCGATGCCAGCATCAGCCTGGATTACGCCAAAAAAATCGCCCGTAAGGCGGAGCAGGGCAAACTCGATTTTCTGTTTGTCGCCGACGGGTTGTTTATCAACGAGAAATCGATTCCCCACTTTCTCAACCGCTTTGAGCCGCTGACGCTGCTCTCGGCGCTGGCCGGTGTCACGGAGCATCTGGGGCTGGTCGGCACCGTCTCCACCTCCTACAGCGAGCCGTTTACCGTGGCGCGTCAGTTCGCCAGCCTCGATCATCTCAGCGGCGGGCGCGCAGGCTGGAACGTGGTGACGTCACCGCTGGAAGGATCGGCAAAAAATTTCTCCCGCCAGCAGCATCCGGAACATGCACTGCGCTACCGCATTGCCGATGAGTATCTGCAGGTGGTGAAAGGGCTGTGGGATTCGTGGGAGCAGGATGCGTTTGTGCGGGACAAGGCGAGCGGGCAGTTTTTCGATCCGGCGAAGCTGCACACCCTGGATCATCACGGTGACTTCTTCCAGGTGCAGGGACCGCTGAATATCGGCCGTACGCCGCAGGGGCGTCCGATTATCTTCCAGGCGGGCGCATCCGCAGATGGCAAAAAGCTGGCGGCGCGCCATGCCGACGCCATTTTCACCCATCAGCCAACGCGCGAAGAGGCGCAGGCCTTCTATCAGGATGTGAAGCAGCAACTGGTGGCCAATGGCCGTCAGCCGGAAGATCTGCACATCTTTCAGGGTGTCAGCGTGATTGTGGGCGATAACGCCGATGACGTCGAACAGCAGTACCAGACCACTGCGGCGCTGGTTTCGGTGACTGATGCGCTGAACTACCTTGGACGCTTCTTTGACCATCACGACTTTTCGCAGTACCCGCTGGATCAGCCGTTCCCCGATATCGGCGACATCGGACAGAACAGCTTCCGCAGCACCACCGACGAGATCAAACGCAAAGCGAAAGAGCAGGGGCACACCCTGCGTCAGGCGGCACTGGAAGCGGCCACCCCGCGCCCCCTGTTTCACGGCACGCCTGAAGAGGTGGCGGATGGCCTGCAGCTCTGGTTTGAAACCCACGCCACTGACGGCTTCATCATCAATGGCGGCACGCCTGACACCTTTGAACGCTTTGTCGATCGGGTGGTGCCGATTCTGCAGGCACGCGGCCTGACGCGCCGTGACTATCCGGGCACCACCCTGCGCGACAGCTTCGCCCTGAAATCCCCCGTTAATCAGTTCACCTCACAATAAGAGTCCGGATCATGCAAAAACCCTTACGTCTCATCGCTCTGCTTATGCTGGCCGCCAGCAGCCACGCTCTGGCAGAGGGCACCAGCGTCTCCTACAACGGCCAGCGTGTCAGTGTGGAAGCCAATAAAACGCCGATCAACACCGCGAAAAATGCGGAGGCCATCGCGCAGCTGCCCGCCGGTCACCATTTTGTGGTGCCGGGCGCGTTTACCGTGGCGGTGGCCGCGCTTAACTCTCCGCCGCTTACGGTCTTTTCTGACGACAACAAAACCCTGCTCGGCAGCGAGGTGGATATCGCCCGGCTGGTCGCCGACAGCCTGGGACTGAAGCTGAATGTCGTCCCGACCTCCTGGGAGGACTGGCCGCTCGGCGTCGCCTCGGGCAAGTATGACGCGGCAATCTCGAACATCACCGTGACGAAGCCACGCAAAGAGAAGTTCGACTTCGCGACCTATCGCAAAGACTCGCTGGGCTTTTATGTCCGGACCGGCAGCCCGATTCAGTCGCTGACCAAAGCGGAGGAGATTGCCGGGCTGCGGATCATCGTGGGATCCGGCACCAATCAGGAGGCGATCCTGCTCGCGTGGGATAAAGAGAATCAGGCTAAGGGCCTGAAACCCTTTACGCCGATCTATGCCAAAGATGATGCCGCACAGACGCTGGCGCTCCAGTCGGGTCGGGCAGACGCCTATTTCGGGCCGAATGTGATCGGGGCCTGGAAGGCGGCTCTGACCGGGAAAACCCGGCTGGTGGGGAGTGTGGATGGGGGTTGGCCAAAAGCGGCTCACATTGCGGTGACGGTGAAAAAAGGCAGCGGTCTGGCCGAACCGATCAGTACGGCGCTGAATGGCGTGATCGGCAATGGCGACTATCAGAAGGTGCTTAACCGCTGGGGCGAAGGCGTTGAGCAGATTGGTCATTCTGAAGTTAATCCCGCCGGACTGGGCGATTAAGGAGCTGAGATGAGTGAATTAACGTTTCGCGAGGTGTCGCCCGAGGCGCCGGAGCTGCAACCGATCCTGGGCGGCCTGTTCGGTGAATATGCCGCTCGCTATGGCGACTATTTTGCCCGGCTTAAGGAGCAGGAGCTGACAGAGTGGTATCTGCCGCCGCAGGGGCTGTTTATTGTGCTGGAGCGCGACGGCGAGATCATCGCGATGGGCGCCTACAAACCTTATGACCTGCAGACCGCCGAGCTGAAGCGCATCTGGACCCGCAGCGATCTGCGCCGTCAGGGCCTGGCGCTGGTGGTCCTGCAGGAGCTGGAGCGTCGGGCCCTGCAGGCGGGCTACCAGCGGCTGTTTCTCACCACCGGCTTCCGTCAGCCCGAGGCCGTCCGGCTCTACACCGGTCACGGTTATCAGCCTCAGTTCGATCTCAGCGGCGATCTGGAGCGTTACGGTCAGCCGCCCCACGACGGGCGACTGCGTTTTATTAAAGTGATCGGCGTGTATAACGTCGCGGAAGCGAGTTAAGGATCGACGATGAGTAAACCTCAGCATCAACAGTTACAGGTGGTGCCGGCCCGTTATCCGGCACGCACCGCTGGCGCGATCGTTGCGCTGTTTATCCTCGCAGGCGTCGTGCAGTCGGTGGCCTTTAATCCGCGCTGGGAGTGGGGGGTGTTTGCACGCTGGTTCTTTGATCCGGTGATCCTGCACGGTCTGGGACAGACGCTGCTGCTCACCCTGCTGGGGACGATCTTCAGCCTGCTGGCTGGCGGTCTGCTGGCTCTGGCGCGCCTCTCCTCCTCCTGGCTGCTGAGCACGCTGGCATGGGGCTACATCTGGCTGTTCCGTTCACTGCCGCTGATCGTCGTGCTGATTATTCTTTATAACTTCTCCTATCTCTATGAAACGCTCTCGATAGGGATTCCGTTTACCGGCCTGTCGTGGGGCGCGTTTCAGACCATCAATGTGCTGGGACAGTTTCCGGCTGCGGTCATCGGCCTGACACTGGTGCAGGCGGCCTACAGCGCGGAGATCATTCGCGGCGGCATTCTCGGTGTCGATCAGGGGCAGGTGGAGGCGGCTTCTGCGCTCGGCCTCTCTGCCACGCGCCGCACCTTCCGCATCATTCTGCCGCAGGCGCTGCGCACCATTATTCCGACCACGTTCAACGAGATCATCAGCCTGGCGAAAGGCACGGCGATGGTTTATGTGCTGGCCATGCCGGAGCTCTTTTACACCATTCAGATGATCTATAACCGCAATCAGGAGGTCATCCCGCTGCTGATGGTGGGTGCCGCGTGGTATCTGATTATCACCACCGTGCTCTCCGTCATTCAGTACAACGCAGAACGCTGGATGGCCCGCAGCGTGACGCGTGAACCGCAACCCTCTCGCTGGCGTCAATGGCGCAACCGCGTCTCGCCACTTCAACCGACCGAGGAGATCAGCCATGTCCGAAGCCATTGATTATCGTCTTTCTCACACCAGCGGGGCCATCAGCATCACCGGCGTCAGTAAACGTTTTGGCAAACATAAAGCGCTGGATAATGTCTCGCTCTCCCTGCCGCCTGGCTCGGTCACGGTGATCCTCGGCCCCTCCGGCTCCGGTAAATCCACCCTGCTGCGCACCATTAATCATCTGGAGCGGGTCGATGAAGGCTTTATTCAGATTGATGGCGACTATATTGGCTATCAGCAGCGCGGCAACAAGCTCTATGAGCTGAAGGAGCAGGCGATTCTGCGGCAGCGCATAAACGTCGGCTACGTCTTCCAGAACTTTAACCTGTTCCCGCACCTGAGCGTGCTGGATAACCTGATTGAAGCACCGATTGCGCATCGCCAGCTCTCCCGGCAGGCGGCGATTCAGCGGGCCGGTGAACTGCTGGACATTGTCGGCCTGCGCCACAAAGCCGATGCCTGGCCGCGCCACCTGTCAGGCGGGCAGCAGCAGCGCATCGCTATCGCGCGGGCGCTGATGCTCAATCCCAGGGTGATGCTGTTCGATGAACCCACCTCGGCGCTGGACCCGGAACTGGTCGGCGAAGTGCTCGATGTGATCAAGAAGCTGGCGCGCTCCGGCACCACGCTGGTCATTGTGACGCACGAGATCGGGTTTGCCCGCGAAGTGGCTGACCATGTGGTCTTTATGGTGGATGGCCGTATTGTGGAGCAGGGCACGACCCAGCAGGTGCTCAGCAATCCGCGTCACGAGCGCACCCGTCGCTTCCTGGCGCGCGTCTTATGAGGCGCCTGACTCCCCTGGCGCTGGCTTTCGTGGGGCTGATCCCGGCGCTCTCCATGGCCGCCCCGGAAAAGCCCGACATCCGCCGCAACGAAACGCCCATCCATGCTCCGGCTAATCCGCTGGCGATCGCTAAAATTCCGGCGAACTATCATTTTATCGAGCCGGGCACCCTGACCGTGGCGACCTCAGCCACAAACTCGCCGCCGCTGGCGCTGCTGGCCTCTGACAACGTGACCCGCATCGGCAGCGATCCCGACATCGCCAGGCTGCTGGCTGACAGTCTGGGGTTAAAGCTGAAGCTGGTGCCGGCCTCCTGGGAGGACTGGCCGCTGGGGATCAGCGCCGGGCGCTATGATGTGGCGATGTTTAATATCGCCGTCACCGAAGAGCGTAAGAAGAAGTTCGACTTTGCCACCTATCGTGCTGACAACCACGCTTTCGCGGTGAAAAAGGAGAGTCCGATCAGACAGATTAGTGCCCCTGCTGACATTGCCGGGAAGCGCATTATCGTGTCGTCGGGCACCAATCAGGAGCGGATCCTGCTGAGCTGGAATGCGCAGAACCGGGCGAAAGGCCTGCCTGCCGTGACGCCAATCTATCTGACCGATGATGCCTCTGCGACGCTGACGCTGCTGTCGGGACGGGCCGACGCCCTGTTTGGCCCGCACTCCATGGCCGCCTGGAAAGCCGCCTCGCGCGGCCAGACCCGACTGGTGGGCAACGGGCCGTTTCGTGCCTGGGTCGCCGTCACCACCAAAAAGGGCAATGGCCTGGCCCCCGCTCTCCAGACTGCGCTGGATGGCACCATCGCGGGCGGCCAGTATCAGCAGGTGCTGGCCCGCTGGGGTGAACAGGATGAGGCCGTCGACCACTCCCTGATAAACCCGCCGGGTATCGTTTACTGACACCGCCAGACCGGTTGCACTGCGCTAACCGGTCTGGTGCACGGCATGCTGATAACCCGATAATTGCACTACACTCTCCGGCGTGACTGTTTTATCCTGCCCCCTCAAACTCATAAAAAATTCTGTTGTGTGGCGGAGTTTCAGCCCTGGAAGCCCATGAAAATCAGATTCCTTTCTGCCAATGAGCAAAAGCTGGCGGAGGTGCGCAAGATACTCGAACCTGTCGGGGTCGAAGTGCTGCCTATCGCCCGTCGCATCGAAGAAATACAGACAGAAAACGAGCTTGACCTGGTGCGTGACAAGCTGACCAAAGCTTTCGCGCTGATCGGGCGGCCGCTGTTTGTTGAGCACACCGGCCTCTATCTGGATGGCCTGAATGGGTTACCCGCGGGTCTGACCCGCATCTTCTGGAATCGCCTCGACGCTGAGCGCTTTACGGCGCTGGTGCAGGGACTCGACAGCCAGGCCGTCACGGCCAAAACGGTGCTGGGTTACTGTGACGGCCGCAAGATGTATCAGTTTTCAGGCGAGCTGCGCGGCACCATCGCGGCAAAACCCGCCGGCACGCGCGGCTTTCAGTGGGACTGCGTCTTTATTCCCGAAGGCTATGAGCAGACCTTTGCGGAAATGGGTGAACTCAAGAATGAGATCTCCATGCGGCGTATCGCGCTGGATCGCTTCGCCACCTTTTTGAAAACCGCCCGGGGAGTGGCATGAAACCTGAACTCAAACGCGCCTATGATTCCGGCAAACTGATCCTGTTTGCCGGTGCCGGTATCTCACGCAATTTCGGCCTGCCGGAGTGGCATGAGCTGATTGCTCACCTCGCGCATGAACTGGGCTACGATCCAAAAATCTTTAATACTTACGGCACGCACCTGTCGCTGGCGGAGTATTACAAACAGAAAAAAGGCTCGCTGGGCCCGCTGCGCAGCTGGATGGATCGCGAATGGCACCGGCCCGATATTGATGTCCGCTCTTCTGAAATTCACACCATGATTACGCAGGGTAATTTCTCGCGTATCTACACCACTAACTACGATCGCTGGCTGGAGGCGGCGCACGATGCGCACGGGGTTCCCTATTATAAAGTGGCGAATGCCGCCGATCTGGTGTCGCTGACCGAAGAGAAGCGACATATCATCAAACTTCACGGCGATTTCGACGACGATACCTCTATTGTGCTGGATGAAAGCAGCTATTTTGAGCGTCTCTATTTCGACTCGCCGCTCGACATCAAACTCACCCACGACGTGATGGGCAATTCGGTGCTGTTTGTCGGCTACAGCATCAGTGACTTCAACATTCGCCTGCTCTTTTACCGCCTGACGAAAATGTGGGGCCGCACCGGGCTGGCAACGGCCCGGCCAAAATCGTACCTGTTTACCAACCGCAACAACCCGGTGGCAAAAGAGGTGCTGGGGCAGTGGGGGATCGAAGTGATCGTCTCGGAAGAGGATGATCCGCGTAAAGCGCTGGCACAGTTCCTGGAAGAGTTGCTGGTGTAATGCCTGTATCGCCTGCTCAGAGAGTGGCTGCTTACAATCAATCAATGCGTGGCGTTATGATCAGAAGTGTTGTGAAGGGTACAGTGATCGGTTTTACGGGGCTTGTTCTGCTGGCCCTGACAGGGACAGGAACGCTGATCTATCTGAAAACAGGTGACCAGTACTACAGTGAGGAAAACCTTGCGGCGTGCAAACATTACACGGTTGAGCAGGCAAAACAGATCGTGCTGAGCGCCTGGCTGAGACAACCCAACGACTGGCAAAACTGGCATGAAGCAGCCGAAGTCGCCCGCCAGAAGGGCATACGGTTCATTGACGCAGAGATAAGCGGCCCGGCTGAGCAATGGCTGGTTCCTTTTTATGCAGAACGCATTACGGGCAGAAAGCAGTACGGCATGCTGGATTGCGGCAAACTCAGCGTTGAGTTCGCGTCAGAGTAGTGTACTGAGCATCGCGACGATTCAGGCCATTGGAAACGGCCACCTTTGGCTGGTTGTTGCGATAAAACAGCCCGCTCAGAGCGGGCTGTCAGGTTAAAGATCTTATCGTTTTATAAACTCTTCGAATTTTTCCTGATTATCTACCAGCCACGCAGGCATATATTCATAATCAATAGGCCGGATGACCATCTTCCTTGGCCGGTTCCAGATATCTATATTTTTATCAACACAGCGCCGGATGTGATCCGGATTATTGAACTCGGGAAGATTATTTTCTGTATGGGAAATTGTCTCCATCTTCTCGCTGATGCGTGCATCGGTCATTACCCAGGAAAAATGCCAGCCCGCGTTCATGACAATCCGGGTGCGCATCTTAAGAAGTCTCCAGCGCCACCAGCTATCCCGTATTGGGGTGCCTTTACGCTTCACGTTGCGTAACAACTCTGGCTGTCCCTGAAAAAAGCCCTTAAGGTTTTTCATCGTCGTCATTTTCGGCAGGCGACATAAGCGCGCCGAGCCATCATCGTTGAGTACCTGAACATTAAATTTATAGTTAAAAAAGTTCTGATACAGCGTCGTGCACAGATGACGGCGACTGAACTGCGTAAGGGCAGCAGGGTGAGGAATTTCATCAACGTCGGAAATGATGATGATGTCGTCGTCCTGAGCATGGCGCAGACCATGCATAATGCTGTTACGCGCAATGGTTTCATTTTCCCACGGATCGGATTCCCCGGCTTTCACCACAGAACTGCCGGACAGGAATTCATGTTGATAAATCGTGGGAACGGAATCATTTATCACATAGATGATCTTTTCGCGAAACGCGGCGAACCGGTCAATATTGAAATTAAGTTTTTCTCGTCGCTTACCCGTGAAAGTATAGAGAGACTCAACGATGACAAAGCGGTCAACATGCTCATAAAGTGTATTTAAACGCAGCTCAAGAAGCATATCTTCATCATAGTACAGGAAACAATCGTAAATCATTGGCGAACTAATCCTTTTGCCATCATCATCAATTTTATTTTTTGCGGATTGTACCTGCTGTTTTACGCTTTCCATACACTTTCCAGCGTTTTTACTGCCACCCTCCTGACAGAATCTTTCTGCCCCCCGCCTGAAGCTGCGTCAGACAGGGGAATCTGACCCCATCGCCGGATTAACGTCCTGATCGGAGAAAAGCCTGCGCGATGATAAGGTTCAATTGCACGTCTCCGTTAAACTCCATTCTCTGCTGGCAAAGCAAACTGAGCATGATATACTGTATGTATACACAGTACCTGAGGGCGAAAAGATGGCTGTTGAAACAAAATTTGTAGTAGTCAGAAAGGGTGAAGAGAAGATGACGTTTGCCAATAAGAAAGAGGCCGATGCCTACGACAAAATGCTCGATATGGCCGAAGCCTTCACCGACTGGCTGTTACAGCATCAGCCCGCGATGGACGAAGCACAGGCGGAAACGCTTGGCCTGCTGATTGCTGAGCAGAAAGAGTCGGTACAGCATATCCTTCGCACCAGCAAACTGCCGGAGGCGACGACCCACGCTTCCCGCTCAGACGATGCTGACAGCCAGGCTGATGAGCCTGCGGCGAAGAAAGTGCGCGCAGTAAAAGCGGCCTAATCTTCACTTCAACGCCGGAAGCGAACCTTCCGGCGTTGCTGTTTCTGAATTAAGATTCTCTTCCCGTCTCATCCGTATTAGCTCATTAAATGAGCCCCATCGTTCATCGTTATTCCTGAGCACCCTGATTCTGACAGAACAGGCGGGGAGTAATGCACATTAAAATTCTTTTCTGAAAAATATAAGCTCATCAAAATTCTTTGCCCGCACTCTCCCTCTGCCATTCTGTGCGACCCATCAGTGATGACAGTAGTGCTCAGACAGGGTCAGCATGCCTGTTCCGCCTCTATCAATCTCTCCTGGCAGTAAATAAGGCATCCTGAAACAGAGTAAATCCTGCTTAAGTCCGGAAAGAAAATGTGAAAACCCTTCCCCAGTCATTGACCAGGAAGATGCTACTGAATTTTTTAATTCTTTTATGAACCTGTACGTTAAAAACGCGCTTTCCAAAAAAATTATCATATTGGACTTTTTTTTAATTAACATCTACCGCCTGTCATGTATAGAAATCATAAAAACGGAGAGGAGGTTCAATTTTGATTATACTTGTGAATAAAAAAACCAGAAGCCTGTTTTGTAAAGGAAAGGTAATTTCCCTGAGCAGGAACGAATTCACACTTTTTATTTTTATGATCAAAAGCAGGAAGGCAAGGGAGATTGATGTTGCCGATTTAATTTTACAGGTATGGGAAGCAAGATATAAATCCATCTCTGCCAATAATATCTCTCAACTTTTCTATCTGTTGAGAAAAAAAGTTCAGATAATAGACCCCCTTTTGAATCTGACTTACTCAAAAAGCAAAGGCGTTCAGTTTTTTATACCCAAAAGCCTCGTTTTTATCACCTGTAATGAAAAGCTCTACTTCTTTTTACAAAAGAAAATGACCTGGTTCAGGAAATTTACACGTCGCACTCTGTTTTTTATTTGAGCATTGCGCTGATCTTCATTATCACTATATCCACTCCAGGCACGACAGGAGGCGTTAACATGTCAGGGGAGATATATGAGAAATGAACCTGAAACAATCTGGCTGATGATCTTCTTGCTGATATCCTTTTTCGGGGGCGTAACAAGATATCTGTTAAGTGCTTACGCAGGAAGAGCAGCGCCAACGATACAAACACTTTTATCTGCGCTGACCATCTCAATTTTCTGGGGACTTCTTGGAGGTATTATATGTGTTAATTATGGATTAAGTCTGTATGAAGCCATTGTTATAAGTGGGTCTGTCTCATTTTTCTGTGGTGGATGTGTTTACCGTTAAATCTGAAGAGGTTAAATAAGGACATTCTATGAACAACCAGATTACAACTGCATTCCCGTTAAAAACGTTCCGCACTGATTTTTTAAACTGGTCAAAAGAGACATCCGGAAAAAACATTCTCTCATGTTCACCTAAGACCAGTGCTGAATTACTCGATGTCATTAACTGGGCTGTTGATAATAAATTCAAAGTTCGCCCGGTAGGTATTCAGCATAACTGGTCAAGATTGACTATTGATAATAATGCTGACAACAGTGATGTTGTCCTGGTTGACATGACGAAACATCTTAATGCTGCAACGATAGTTAAACATGGTGATTACGGCTATATCACGGCTCAGACCGGCATTCAGATGGAAGCTCTTGTTACTCTGCTTGAGAAAAAGAAACTAGGCTTTTACAGCATGCCTGCACCAGGCGATCTGACGCTTGGCGGTGTCCTCGCAATAGGAGGACATGGGACCGGCATCGCCTCTGTCAATGAAGAACGCCCCGCAGGGGGGAGTTGGGGAACCGTCAGCAATAACATTGTCGAACTCAAAGCCATTGTGTGGGATGACAATCTTAAGCAGTACGTGCTAAAAACGTTCGAAAGAACCAACCCGGAGATATCAGCCTTTATGATTCATGTCGGGAGAGCATTTATTTATGAAGTTAAACTTCAGGTGCCGCGCAACAAGCGTTTACGCTGCCAAAGTTTTGTCAATGTTCCCGCCGTCGAATTATTTGGTCAGGAGGGTGAAGGTATCAGAACCTATACCTCCTATCTGGATAAATGCGGGCGTGCTGAGATCATCTGGTTTCCGTTTACTACCACACCATGGTTAAAAATCTGGACAGAGTCTCCAGCCTACAACAGGATATCTAAACCCGTCCATTCTCCCTTTAACTATCCTTTTTCGGATAATATTCCTGTTCAGGTTTCCGATTTGGTCAGGAAGATTCACAATGGCTTTCCGGAACTCACACCTTCATTAGGAAACCTGATGTTCAATCTGGTCAATATCGGACTTGGTGCGACAATCAGTAGCGACCTGTGGGGGTGGAGCAAAGATGTCTTGATGTATATCAAGCCAGACACGCTTCGGGTGACGGCTAACGGCTATGTCATCATCACCCGCAGAGAGAACATTCAAAAGGTACTCAGTGAATTTAAGGCGAAATATGAGAGCATGGTGGATATCTATAAAAAATCTAACGCTTATCCCATGAATGGTCCGATTGAAATTCGTGTGACCGGTTTAGATAATCCAGCTGATACCGATATTGCTGGTGCTGTTCCTCCTGCACTCTCCGCAGCCCGGCCTGTTGATGCTCACCCTGAATGGGATGTTGCAATCTGGCTGGATAATCTGACAATGCCTGGTACTCCTGACTCACTGAAGTTTTTCAGAGAGTTGGAAGAGTGGGTGTTCAATCACTATTCTGGCGATTATGCAACGGTACGCGTTGAGTGGAGCAAAGGCTGGGGATATTCAGAAAAAGATGCCTGGGATAATGAGACGGTTATCGACACCCTTATTCCTGATAGCTTAACTCAGGGTATCACCGATGGGTATGACTGGCGTTTTGCAAAAGCGACGCTCGATAAGTATGACCCTCACTACCTCTACTCTTCACCTTTAACCATGAGGCTTTTTAAAGCGACCCTGTAGTCATCATTCGGTCACTGTGAATGAAGCCACCTAAACGGTGGCTTCATATCCGGATAGCTTATTTTTAATCACCCCATTCCTCATTGAAATGGTAGTTAATCTGACTGGCATCGCCACCCAGCGCACTGCCTAATGAAGCAATCGTTGTAAATATAGCAAAGCCAATCGAGTCAAGGGCGTGATGAATGCTTCCTAAGCCGATGGCATCCAAAAGTCTCCCTGGAAAAGAGAGCAGGGGGGTATTGAATAAGTCGTTAATCAGCTTTACACCACCAACAATAATTTCACCAACGTTGCCACCTGAGACTGAGTTTACTTCGCTTATAGTAAGTTCACGCATTGAAATTTCCTTATCACAATAATAAATGGCAAATTTATTACAAAATAATTCCGCCTTCAATTGATGGTTGCATAAGCCAGACAGGCTGTCAATAATCCGGAAGCCAACCTCTTTTCATGATAAAATAATAAATCTTCTCCAGCCTGATATCCGGAAGGAGTCGTTTAAATTATTTGTCATTATTCAGGATGTCTATTTCCGGTTTTTATTGTGCCGTCGCGATCTCAGTATCGGTGGCATGTTAATTCGCTCACGCTTTTCTCAAACAGAAATTCCCCGGCTTTTCACTGCCCGCGTTCGATATGAGTGTGGCCCCATCATCTGCAAAGGGTTATTACTGGTTAACGGGAAAAACCTGAGCGTCTCACGGTTTCTGCCACTGTGAGACGCTCAGGTTTTTTTTGCCTTGCTCGTCCCTTCAGCTGGCTGGAACTGCAGCCCGGCATTCAGTACTGGCATCGCCCGCACTCAGGATGCCTGGGTGACGAAACGTAAAACCGTGGTGACATTTTAAATTTCCCTGTGCAGCAGGATCGCCGTCACGCTTTTCACCAAGGCAGATTGAGGTCCGTTTCAAAAATGGTAGAGTGCGCGTACTGGATTGTTACTGCTCAGGCAGGCAAAACCTGATTTCTGGCGTCAGCCGGAGGTCAGGTTTTTTGTTTTTGGGGTCTGGATGAAAATCGCCAAAGTGCTTAATAACAATGTGGTGGTGGTTCAGGACGAACAGGGACGTGAGCAGGTCGTGATGGGATGCGGACTGGCTTTTCAGAAGCGTGTCGGGGACAGTCTTGATACCGCGCAGATTGAGAAAGTATTCGCGCTGCAAAGCGATCTTCTGGTGCGCCGTCTTGAGGAGTTACTGAACCAGATCCCTGCTGAGGTCATGACGACCTGCGACCGGATTATCAACCTGGCAGCACAGCGATTAGGGAAACTGCAGGAGAGTCTCTACATCACATTAACGGATCACTGTTTCTTTGCCATCGAGCGGCAGAAGAAGGGGCTGGCGATAAAAAACGTGCTGCTCTGGGATATCAGGCGACTCTATCCCCGGGAGTTTGAGCTGGGTCAGGAAGCCCGCGCCATCATCGCCCGTCGTCTGAATGTGGAACTGCCTGAAGATGAAGCCGGATTTATCGCGCTTCATCTGGTAACGGCTCAGCTCAACAACGAAATGCCGGAAGTGATGGATGTGACGCGGGTGATGCAGGACGTCCTGCAACTGGTGAAGTATCAGCTGCAGCTGGACTATGACGAGTCATCGCTGAGTTACCAGCGGTTCGTCACTCATCTGAAGTTTTTTGCCCAGCGGATGCTGACACGCACCGTCGTTGATGACGATGATGTGTCACTCCATACCGCGGTTAAAGAGAACTATCCCAAAGCGTGGAAATGCGCGGTGAAGATCGCGCAGCATCTGCAGCAAAGCTATCAGCGTGATCTGACAGCGGAAGAGATGATGTTTCTCGCCATTCATATCGAACGGGTGAGAAAAGAGGGGCGTTAAACTCCTTAACCTGGATTGTTACTGCGTCGTGCAGGCAAAACCTGAGCGCGGCCTCTGAAAAGAGGTCGTTCTCAGGTTTTTTTATTTTTGGCTCCCTCAACGGATGTCTGCGGACATCGCTTGTAAGGAAAGAGAGATGGAATATCAGAAACTGGCGCAGGAGATCCTCAGCCATGTGGGTGGTAAAGCGAACATCGTCAGCCTGGAGCATTGCGCCACCCGGCTTCGTTTCAGACTGAAAGAGAGTCAGAAGGCGGATGCGGAGGCACTGAAGAAAAACCCGGGTGTGATTATGGTGGTTGAAAGCGGCGGGCAGTTCCAGGTCGTCATCGGCAACCATGTGCATGCGGTCTGGCAGGCGGTTCGCGCTGAAGCGGGACTGCGCGATGACGCTCCTGTCGCAACGGATGAAAACGACAGTGGCGGTAACCTTTTCAGCCGGCTTATTGACATCATTTCAGGTATTTTCACCCCTTTTATCGGCATTCTGGCCGCTTCGGGCATTCTTAAAGGCCTGCTGGCCCTGGCTGTGGTCTGCGGCTGGCTTTCCGTTGAGAGCGGCACCTATAAAATCTGGTTTGCTGCCAGTGATGCGCTGTTCTTCTTTTTCCCGCTGGTGCTGGGTTATACCGCCGGTAAGAAGTTTGGTGGCAATCCCTTCATCACCATGGTGATCGGCGGGGCACTCACCCATCCGACCATGATCGCTGCTTTTAATGCCAGCCAGCAAACCGGCGCAATGGCGGACGCGTTTCTGGGTATCCCTGTCACCTGGTTCAACTACAGTGCGTCGGTCATTCCGGTGATTCTTGCCGCATGGGTGAGCTGCTGGCTGGAAAAACAGAGCAACAGGCGGCTTCCTGCCTCCATGAAGAACTTTTTTACGCCCCTGATCTGCCTGGGCGTTACCGTGCCGCTGACTTTTCTGGTGATTGGCCCCGTGGCCACCTGGCTGAGCATGATGCTGGCCAACGGCTACCAGTGGATTTATGCGCTGGCCCCCTGGCTGGCTGGCGCCGCCATGGGTGCGCTGTGGCAGGTCTGTGTGATCTTTGGTCTGCACTGGGGGCTGGTGCCTCTCATGATCAACAACCTGGCGGTGCTGGGGCACGACTCAATGCTGCCGATGCTGCTGCCCGCCGTCATGGGTCAGGTTGGCGCCGCGCTGGGGATTTTCCTGCGCAGCCGTGATGCCCGGCAGAAGGTCCTGGCTGGCTCATCCGTGACAGCAGGGATTTTTGGAATTACTGAACCGGCTGTGTATGGCGTCAATCTGCCGCTGCGCCGTCCCTTTATTTTTGGCTGCGTGGCGGGTGCTATCGGCGGGGCGATTGTCGGCTTCAGCCACACACACGTTTACTCCTTTGGCTTTGCCAACGTCTTCACGATTGCTCAGATGATCCCGCCCGGCGGGGTCGATGCCACCTTATGGGGCGGGATTGCCGGAACAGTGCTGGCGCTGGTTCTGAGCTGTGGCATGACCCTGCTTGCCGGTATGCCCAAAGCCGCCCCCCCTGTGGCGGCGACACCCCTCTCCTCAGACGAAAACGCGATCCTTTCCCCGCTGTCTGGCACCGTGCTGGCGCTCGATCAGGTGCCGGACGCCACGTTCGCCAGTGGCCTGCTGGGGCGCGGTGTCGCCATCATTCCGCTTGATAACAAAGTCATCGCGCCGTTTGCCGGTGAGGTCGCCTCGCTGTTTCAGACCCGGCACGCCATCGGCTTACTGAGTGATAGCGGCGTCGA
The DNA here is from genome assembly GCF_003236725.1 of Pantoea sp. ARC270. NCBI lineage: Bacteria > Pseudomonadati > Pseudomonadota > Gammaproteobacteria > Enterobacterales > Erwiniaceae > Pantoea > Pantoea sp. ARC270. The sequence continues at coordinate 27,585 of NZ_PUGA01000041.1, read as the reverse complement.
GCTGTTGATCCACGTCGGCATCGATACGGTAAAGCTCGACGGCAAGCCGTTTATCGCACACGTCAGCGCAGGCGACAAAATTCAACCGGGCGATCTGCTGCTGGAATTTGATCGTCAGGCGATTCTTGCTGCCGGCTATGACCTGACCACCCCCATCATTATCAGTAACAGCGATGACTACGCTGATGTCATCACTGCTGCAGCCAGCACCGTGACGGCCGGACAACCGTTACTCAGCCTCAGCCATCAATAACAGGAGAACAGCATGAAAACTTTCCCGGATTCATTTTTATGGGGCGGCGCCGTTGCCGCAAATCAGGTGGAAGGAGCCTGGCGTGAGGCGGGTAAAGGCCTTTCGACCTCCGACCTTCAGCCGCAGGGGATTTTTGGTCCGGTTTGCGAGCGGGGCCCGGGCAGTCACAGCCTCAAGGATGTGGCGATTGATTTTTACCACCGCTATCCGGAAGATATCCGCCTGTTTGCCGAGATGGGCTTCAGCTGCCTGCGGGTCTCAATTGCGTGGACACGCATCTTTCCGCAGGGTGATGAGCAGCAGCCTGAAGAGGCGGGTCTGGCTTATTATGACCGGCTGTTTGACGAGCTGGCCGCGCACAACATCACGCCACTTGTGACACTGTCACACTATGAGATGCCCTGGGAACTGGTGACGCAGTATGGGGGCTGGGGCAATCGGCGGGTAATTGATTTCTTCAGTCACTACGCCCGCACGGTATTTACCCGTTACCGGCATAAAGTCAGACTCTGGCTGACCTTTAATGAGATTAACATGTCGCTGCATGCCCCTCTGACCGGGGTGGGTCTGCCGGAAACCGCCAGCAAAGGGGAGGTGTATCAGGCGATTCATCATCAGCTGGTCGCCAGCGCGCTGGCGGTAAAAGCCTGCCATGAGATTATCCCTGACGCCCAAATCGGCAACATGCTGCTGGGTGGGCTGGTCTATCCATTGAGCTGCAAACCCGAAGATGTTCTGGAAGCGCTGCAGGAGAACCGGATATGGCAATTCTTTGGCGACGTTCAGTGCCGTGGCGCTTATCCGGGCTACATGTTGCGCTTCTTCCGCGACAACCATATTGCCCTTGAGATCACCGACGCCGACCGTGAAGCGCTGAAATCGACCGTCGATTTCATCTCTTTCAGCTACTACATGACCGGCTGCGTCACCGCCGATGACGCGCTGAATCAGCAGCTGCGGGGCAATATCCTGAGTATGGTACCGAACCCCCATCTGCCCGCGTCTGAATGGGGCTGGCAGATTGATCCGATCGGCTTGCGCACGCTGCTCAATCTGCTGTGGGATCGCTATCAGAAGCCGCTGTTTATCGTTGAGAATGGGCTTGGCGCGAAAGATAAACCCGATGCCGCTGGCGTCGTGCAGGATGACTACCGCATCAGCTACCTCAACGATCATCTGGTGCAGGTCCGTGAGGCGATTGAAGATGGCGTGGAGGTTATGGGCTATACCAGCTGGGGCCCGATCGATCTGGTCAGCGCATCGAAAGCCGAACTCTCAAAACGCTACGGATTTATCTACGTCGATCGCGATGACAACGGTGAGGGTTCACTGGCGCGCAGCCGCAAGAAAAGCTTCTACTGGTATAAAGAGGTCATCGCCACCCGAGGAGGATCGCTGAAAGGATAATCGCCGCGGGAAAGCGGCATCGCGCTGCCTGCGATCTCTTTTTCCTCCGTGCAAAACCGGCTGAGTCAGGGTGTCTCGCCGGTATTAACCTGATAGCGGGTGCTCCTGCCGCCGCCTTCCAGCCGGTAAAGGCACCCTTTTTCGACCAGATCCGCCAGATGTCGGGTTGCAGTCGCTTTACTGACTTTTGCCACCTTCTGATACTGACTGGCGCTGATCCCCTGTTCAAATCCCTGTTCGCCGCCATCCAGCAGCCGGTTCAGCACTTTAACCTGCTCCTGACTCAGTCCCGTTCCCTGATAGCGCAGCCAGAATCGCGCCTTAATCTGCGTGCGGTCAATCACGCTCATCGCCTGTTGCAGACTCTCATCAAGGATATCCAGAAACCACACCAGCCAGCGGGTGATGTCGGTGTCGCCTTTTTGCGTCTGTTCCAGAATGCGGTAATAGTCCGCACGGTGCGCCAGAATGGCGGGAGACATGGCGTAGAGACGGATACTCTGACTGTCGGCCTGCGCCAGTGCCAGGTCGGTAAGTGCCCGCGTGATGCGGCCGTTGCCGTCATCAAAGGGATGCAGGGTCACAAACCAGAGGTGACAGATCGCGGCCCGCAGCAACGGGTCGAGCATGACGTCCTGCTGGCTCTGGTTAAACCACGCAATAAACTGCGCCAGCTGCGGCTCCAGTCCGTCACGCGGCGGGGCTTCAAAATGGACGGTGGGCCGGTCGATACGCCCTGAGACTACCTGCATCGGCTCGCTGCCACGCAACATCCCGACGCTCAGACGCTGCACCGTCCATTCATCTGCCGGAAACAGCCAGTGATGCCACTGATACAGTCGCTCCATCGTCAGCGGCTGGCTGCGGTTGTTGATCGCGTCCAGCATCATCGCCGCCAGGCCTTCTGAGCGGTCAGAGACCGGCCAGGGCTGCTCTTCCGTGACGCGCAGCCGACGCGCCAGCGACGAGCGGACCGACTGCACGTTAACCCGCTCCTCTTCAATGGCCGATGAGGAGAGGATATTACTGAGCAGGGTATCCAGCGTCTGGCTTTCGCTGTCGGGGTGCAGACTGGCGCGGCCCAGCAGCAGGCCGCGCTGCTGCTGCAGATGGCGCAGGCGCGGTAACAGCACGGCATCCTGCCAGTGAAAGTGGGGCCAGTCGGCCTGTTGCCAGATCCAGTGGGTGTTCATAGTCAGCTCAGGGTCAGGAAATGAGCTGAATCACGCACCTTATTCGGCTCACAGAATGAGGCGATAATACCAAACAATCGGCTCACAGAATACGCTGGCGAACCTGAAGACAGAAAAAAGGGCCCGCAGGCCCTGTCTGTTTAGCGGGAGAACTGAATAAAGGTGTCTGAGTAGTAATGTACAATCCAGGCAACATAAGCCAGCCAGATAATTAACCCACCTGTTAAACCGAATTTACCAATCATTGATTTCTCTCCACAGTGATAAGGGTCTGCAGCAATGTTTTACATAAACTGACAGTTGTGGAGAGCGGCTGTATTGTCGCAGATCAAAAAAATCCCGTTCATCATTCACGACATAATCCCTTAGCGATCAATTTCCCCGAAATAATCAGGCAGCGTTCTGGGTGCCGCAGGCTTAGCGCAGGGTAAAGTTCAAAAAAACGCCGCCGATAGATGATCTCAGGAGCACTATAACCACAAGGAGGTAAAGAGCAGGATCATTTCCAGGGGAAAAAATTATGTCCAGTTCGTTACTAAAAAAGAAAAAAATGAGTACCCGTGCGCAGATGCTGCTCATGGGCGGTTTAACCATCACGCTGGGCTTTACCGTCACCATCGGTGTCCTCAGCTGGCAGTCCGGTAAAGAGCAGAAAGCGCTGGCAGAGAAGTATCTGCAGCAGATTGCCCAGAGCCGGGGTCTGCAGGTGCAGCAGGAGCTGACACATGCACGCGATGTGGCCAGTCATCTTGGACAAAGTCTGATCGCTTTACCGCATGCAGGCATTACCGATCGCAAGGCAGCGGACAAAGTGATGGAATATGCGCTGCGCGCCAATCCGGAGTATCTGTCGATGTCAGTGATATTCGAACAGAATGCGTTCGATGGCCGCGATGCGGAGTTCGCTACCCAGCAGGGTCAGGCGCCACAGGGCCGCTATGCCTGGTTTGTTGACCGTGATGCCTCAGGCCATTACGCCATGCATCCTCTGCTTTCTTACCTCACGCCGGGACAGGGCGACTACTATCTCATCCCGCAAAAGTCTCAAAAAGATACGCTTACCGAACCCTATAGCTACGCCTATAACGGCGTGCCGACATTACTCACTTCGGTTGCTGCGGTGATTATGGATCAGGGCACGCTGAAGGCGGTCGTCACGTCAGATATTTCGCTGGCCTCGCTGCAAGCAAAAGTGAACCAGATTAAACCGTGGCAGGGCACCGGCTATGCGCTGCTGCTCTCCAATGGCGGCAATGTGGTCTCATCGCCGGTTAAAGAGGAGGCCGGAAAACCCTGGAAAGGCCAAACCGATAACTTTACCTCGAAGGTGGTGCAGCATTTTGATGGGATACTGGGTGAAGAGGCGCTGGTCACCTGGCAGCCGGTCGTGATCGGCAACAGCGATAAGCCCTGGTATCTGGGTGTGGTCGCGCCGGTCAGCCAGGTGATGGCCGCCGCCAACCGCCAGCTGATGTGGGCAGTGATCCTGATGGTGGTGAGCATTCTGCTGGTCGGTACGGTGCTGGGTATGCTGTTCAGCCGTAAAGTGCTGCGTCCGATTGGCGGCGAGCCGATTGAAGCGGCTCAGATCGCGCTGGCGGTAGCCGATGGCAAACTGGATAACGCGATTGCCGTGCAGAAGGGCGATCGCAGCAGCCTGTTCTTTGCCCTTGAGACCATGCAGACCCAGCTGCGACAGATTGTCGGACAGATTAAAGATGCCAGTGAATCGGTGCGTCAGGGAGCGGGGGAAATTGCCAGCGGCAACCTCAACCTGGCGTCGCGCACCGAGGAGCAGGCTGCTGCGCTGGAGCAGACCGCCGCCAGCATGGAGCAGATTAGCGCCACGATTCGTCTGAACGCCGACAACGCGCAGCAGGCGACCAGCCTGACCGAAAACGCGACGCACATCGCCAGCCGCGGTGCCACGCTGGTCGGTGAGGTCGTGCAGACCATGGCGCAGATCGATGACAGCTCGAAAAAAATTGGCGATATCACCACGATGATCAACAGCATCGCTTTCCAGACCAATATTCTGGCGCTGAATGCGGCAGTGGAAGCGGCGCGTGCTGGTGAACAGGGACGCGGCTTCGCCGTGGTCGCCAGTGAGGTGCGTAATCTGGCCCAGCGCAGTGCCAACGCTGTGAAAGAGATTGGCGCACTGATCGAAGAGTCAAGCGTGCGGGTCGAAAGCGGCGTCCGGCTGGTGAACGATGCCGGTAAGACCATGCAGGAGATGATGCAGGCGGTGAACTCGGTGCAGGGAATTATCGGTGAGATTGTCACCGCCTCTGACGAACAGGCGCGTGGCATCAGTCAGGTCACGATTGCCGTCAACGAGATGGATGGCACCACTCAGCAGAACGCCGCGCTGGTGCAGCAGATGTCCGCCGCCGCCAGTTCACTGGAGGATCAGGCGCAGCAGCTGGCGCAGACGGTGGAGCAGTTTCACCTGGCATAAAACGCACTGACAACGCCGTCGCTGCCAGGCAGGGCGACGGCGCAGATGCCTTCCGCAAAGTCGCAACACCCGCCATCCCTGGCGGGTTAGCCCTCTGTGTGGGCTGCCTGATGCAGATTCATTACGCCTCCGTCAGACGCTCACCGCTGACGGCATCAAACAGGTGCATCTTGTCCGGATTAACCGTTACCGGCAGCGTGCCACCCGGCACGGCATCACTGCGGCCGCTCAGCTGCATATGCAGCAAAAATCCCTGCCACGTGAGATGTAACAGCGTCGACTCCCCCGTAATCTCAACGATATTCACCGTCGCCGGTTGCCCCGTGACATCGGTGATCAGATCGTGAGGGCGCACGCCCAGCGTGACCGGCTGACCCGCCTGCTGCTGTGCGGCACGGTGCCAGCGGGAAGGGAGCCGCAGCCACTGCTCACCACAGCAGACGCCAGGCACGGCGTCCCGCACTTCAAAGCGGGCATCCAGCAGATTCATCGGCGGTGAGCCGATAAACCGCGCCACGAAGGTGTTAACCGGGCGATCATAAATCGCCAGCGGCGCACCCTGCTGCACGATAACGCCATCCTTCATCACCACGATCTGATCGGCCAGCGTCATCGCTTCGACCTGATCGTGGGTGACATAAACCATGGTGGTTTTAAAACGCTGATGAAGCGATTTGATTTCGGCGCGCAGCTCCATCCGCAACTGCGCATCCAGGTTCGAGAGCGGCTCATCGAACAAAAATACCTGCGGGTTGCGCACCATCGCCCGGCCCATCGCCACGCGCTGCCGCTGTCCGCCCGATAAAGCCCGCGGATAGCGCTGCAACAGCTGATCGATGCCGAGAATGCCCGCAATCCGGGCGATTTTGCTCTTCTGCTCCTCGCGCTTCACCTTTTTCACCTGCATATGAAACGCCAGGTTCTCAGCGACGGTCAGGTGCGGATAGAGCGCGTAGCTCTGAAACACCATCGCAATATCCCGGTCGGCGGGGTCGAGATCGTTGATGCGCTTTTTGTCGAGCAGGATGTCGCCGTCAGAGACGCTATCCAGACCGGCAAGCAGCCGCAGCAGGGTGGATTTACCGCAGCCGGAGGGACCGACCAGCACGGTAAAAGTGCCGTCAGGAATGGTTAAATCCAGCGGCTGCAGTACGCTCTGTTTACCGTAGCGCTTCGCCACCTGTACAAGTTCAACACTGGCCATGGTCAGCGCACCTCATTTGAAAGTTGGAGTTGTTGCCAGCTGGGATAGCGGCGCGGTGAGCTACTGATTGCCTGTGACGCCACGTCAATGCCCCAGCGCAGGGCGGTATGAGAGGAGTGCTGATAGAGCAGAGCCGTGAGGAAACCGGCATTGAAACTGTCCCCCGCACCGATGGTGTCGACCACCGTCACCGGTTGTGCGGCGGCAAATTGCACAGAGGCGGCAGACCAGAGGCGTGCGCCCTCCGCGCCGCACTTGATCACACATCCGCCGCGGCCGCTGAGCCGCGCTGACAGCTGTTTGCCGCTCTGCTCAAGCAGCTCTGCGCCCGCCAGACCCAGCGCCTCCACCTCATTCAGCAGCAGCCAGTCGCAGTCCGCTAGCCATGCCGCAATCTGTAAGCGAAGGGCATCGCTCCAGCCCGCTGGCGGCCAGCCGGTGTCCACCGCCACACAAAAACCACGCTGCTGTAAGGTGGCCAGCAGCGCGGGATAGTGTGCATAAAGTTCCAGGCAGAGAAAGGTGCCGCACAGCAGCACGATGTCACCCGGGACGGCCTGCGGCGGCAGCTGAGCCAGCACATCGTCGACGGTCAGCAGGGTGATGTGCCCGTAGTTGCTGAGAAAGGAGCGTTCGTTATCAGGGTGAGTGACGCCCACCGTCAGTGACGTCTCGCAGGCGTAGCGCGGCCACTGCTTCGCGCTGTGCGGAAAATGGCTGGCCAGCCAGTGACTCAGACCATCATTACCCTGGTTGGCGATAGCGCGATGCGGCACCTGCATCGCCTCCAGCGCCAGCGCGCAGTTTCCGGCCGAGCCGCCGGGACGAAGCTCACTGTGCTGCAGCATCACTTCGGTGCCGCGCTGCGGCCAGTCACTGAGCGTACTCATGATTAAATCGACGTTGATATTACCCACCACATAGAGGGTGGCGACAGTGGAATGGTTCATAGTTATCCCTTACTTCCCCCGCTGGTGAGACCACTGACCAGCGTTTTCTGCAGCCAGATGGCGATAAACAGAGGCGGTACCGATGCCAGAATGCCAATGGCGGCGATCAGCCCGTCATCTGTCGCCCGTCCGGCGGTAAAACCGGCTATGGCGACCGGCAGGGTCTGGGCCGACAGATTGCTGGTGAACAGCAGCGCGTAAAAAAACTCATCCCAGGCGAGCAGCCAGCCAAACAGGGCAGCGGCACCCAGCACCGGTTTTGCCAGCGGCAGCGTGATGCGCAGCAGAACCTGCCAGAAGCGCAGGCCATCCAGCCGGGCTGCCTGTTCAATATCACGGGGAAGGGCGTCGAACTGATTCTTCAGCATCCAGGTCAGAAACGGCAGGATCAGCGAGCAGTAGACCATCACCAGACCGGGACGGGTGTTGAGCAGGCCCAGCTGTTGCAGCAGGAAGTAGAGCGGCAGTACAAAGGCCACGGGCGGCACCATATAGATCGCCAGGGCGCCGGAAAGCCAGGCCTCGCGACCGCTGTAGCGTGAGAAGCTGAACGCCGCCGGGATCGCCAGCAGCAGGGAGATCGCCGTGGCGACCGACGCGACCAGCAGGCTGTTTCCCAGCGCATGCAGGAAAATCGCGCCCGGCTGGCCAGGTGCCAGCGAAATCAGCCCCTGATAGCGGCTGAAATCCCACTGGCGCGGCAGCCATTCTAACGGCACCCGTGAGAGATCGCTGGCGGAACTGACGCTCATCAGAAACAGCCAGCCCATCGGGGCGAGGATGCTGAGGGCGACCAGCAGCGCAGCCCCGTAACGCAGCCCCTGGCGCAGTTTAGTTTTCATAGGCGGAACTCCGGCGGCGCTGATGCCATAACATCAGCAGATAGAGCGTGATCAGCAGGGCGCACATCAGGGTCATCAGGATCGCGTAGGCAGCGCCGCTGCCCGCACGCAGGTAGCTGAACGACTCCTGATAGACGAAGAAGCTCAGGGTTTTGGTGCTGTCCACCGGCCCGCCGCGCGTCATCACATAGATAATGTCAAAAATTTTAAAGGCATCGATGGTGCGCAACACCAGCGCCACGCCCAGCGGCGCGACAATCGCCGGGAAGGTGATCGCCCGGAAACGACGCCAGGCGGAGGCTCCATCCAGTCGCGCCGCCTCAAACAGATCGTCGGGGATCGACTGCAGCGCAGCCAGCACCAGCAGGGTCACCAGCGGATAGTTTTTCCAGATGTCTGCAAACATCACCGCATTCAGCGCGGCATCCGGCGACCCCAGCCAGCTGCGATAGCCGTCAATAATGCCCAGCTGGGTGAGCAGGGCGTTGATGCTGCCGTAGTCGGGGTTGAAGTTCAGCCGCCACATCATGGCGTTGACAATCGTGGGCAGCGCCCACGGCAGGATCACCAGCACCCGTAGCACGTTGCGTCCGTGGAATCGCTGATTCAGCAGCAGCGCCACCAGCACGCCGATGATCCCTTCACAGATGACAGAAACCACGGTGAAATAGAGGGTACGCCAGATCGAAGCCCGGAAATCGGGATCGCTCAGCGCATAGAGGTAGTTTTCCAGCCCGACCCAGCCTGGCGTTTCCCCGCTGCCAATCAGCGCAGCATCGGTAAAGCTGAGCCAGATTGTGCGCACCAGGGGCCAGGCGGTCAGCAGCAGCATCACCAGCAGCATGGGTGCCAGCAGCACCCATGCCTGACGCTGTTCGCGTTGACGCAGACTCAGCATCATCACTCCTTAACGCAGCCGGGCGGCGCTTTTATCGACCGTCGCCATCGCATCCTGGGCCGACGTTTTGCCCAGTAACACCTGCTGCAACTGCTGCTGGAGCTGGTTCGACAGGCGCGAGTAGTCGGCCGTCTCAGGACGTGACAGCATCACGTTAAGCGATTTATCCGCCGCGGCGATCAGACTCTCCTGACCTTTTTTCACCGCCTCATCCTGATAGGACGATTTCCAGATCGGCAGGCTGAGTTTCGCATACTCATTCTGCACCGGCTGAGAGGTCATATAGCGGATGTACTGCCACGCTTCATCCGCATGGCTGCTGCCTTTGGTGATACCCAGCCCCATTGAGCCGTTGACCGCACCCACTTTGCCCGGTGCATCCCCCGGCGCAGGCATGATGCCCACCTCACCCGCCACTTTGCTCTGCTTTGGATCGTTGGCCATGTTGTACACGTAGGTCCAGTTCAGCGCGAACGCCGCATCGCCATTGGAGAACGATTTACGCACATCCTCTTCCAGATATTCACGCGACGCCGGATTGCTCAGCCCCTGATCGAGTGAGCTTTTCATCAGCGCCAGCGCCTTCAGAGAGGCCGGGCTGGAGAAGTTGAGCTTGCCGTTTTGATAAAACTGGCCGCCAAAGCCGGAGACCAGCGTGGTGTAATCACACACCAGCGCTTCCGCCTGAGACCAGCTCCAGACGAGCGGATAGTTGACGATCTTTTTCTCTTTAATGATTTTCGCGTCATCCAGCACCTGCTGCCAGGTTTCTGGCAGCGTCGTAATGCCCGCTTTCGCCAGCATCGCTTTGTTGTAATAGAGGTACTTGGTGTCGAGGATCCACGGCATGCCGAGCGTTTTGCCTTTGAAGACCACCGTGTTCATCGCACCCGGGAAAACCTTCTCTTTTTCGTCGGGGGTAATGCGTGATGAGACATCCTGCAGCAGATCGAACCGGCTGAATTCTGCCGGCCAGATGGCATCGAACAGCACCACGTCATAGCCATTGCCGCCCGCACCACGCGCCGCCACGATCTTGTCATGCAGGGCTTCATAGGGAACAAACTCCAGATTGACGCTGACATCCGGATGCGCTTTCTGAAAGTTCTGCGTCATGGCGCGGATATCATTTTCGCTGTAGGCGGCCTGCGTCATAAACAGGGCATTAATCTGCGTGGCCGCCGTTGCGCTGCCTGCGCTTAACATCAGTAAGGCGGCAAAGCCGGCTTTGAGTCGGGGGGTATAACGCTGTGACATGGTCTTCTCCACTATGCAGCAACAGGCTGTCGGTTAATTAAATCAATTTGATTGATTTAATCAGGGACGTAATGGTCAGCGGGCAGGCTGACCTGTCAGGAATTAAGCAAAGGACGTGCCAGTAAAGGGCGGTAACATTAACAACGTCGTAACAACGCTGGCGCCCAGCCTGCGCTTTTATCGCCGCCTTGCCTATCCTGAACCGCGGAAATTGCGTACACGATCAAAGATATTGTTTGCCTCCATTCCTCCGCATACCAATACTGTGAGGTCGCGCTGTAAGGGAAAACAACATGAGAACCTCAGGCACCAACCTTGAACATGCGCGGGCGCATAACCGCCGTGTGGTGATTGAAGCGATTCGTCTGCATGGTGAGCTGACCCGTGCCGAACTGGCACGGCTGACGGCGCTGACGCCGCAGACCGTCTCCAACATCGTGGCAGAGCTGGAGCAGGCTGAACTGCTGACCAGCCGCCAACCTCGCCGCAGCGGGCGTGGTCAGCCCTCCATTCCGGTCACGCTGAATCCGACCAGTGCCTGGTCGATCGGGATTCACCTCGATCACCAGACCCTGCTGCTGGTTCTGGTCGATCTCAGCGGCGAAGTCCACTTCCGCCGCCTCCTGCTGGTGCAGAAGCCCCAGCCTGCTGCCACCCTGGCGTGCATTGCTGACGTGCTGACGGAGATGCGGGCCTTTCTCGGCGCGCAGTGGCAGAAAGTGTTAGGCATAGGCGTGGTGATGCCGGGACCGTTTGGCGTAGAGGGCATCTCATCAGTGGGGCCGACCACCCTGAACGGCTGGGAGCAGGTCGATATCGAAGCTGAACTTGGCGCGATCAGTGGCCTGCCGGTGACGCTGGAGAATGACGCCACCGTGGCCGCCATTGGTGAACGGTTTCATGGCATCGCCCGTCAGCTTAACTCCTTTATCTATCTCTATATCGGCACCGGCCTGGGCGCAGGGATCTTCACCGATGGCCACATCTACACCGGCCATGCCCATAACGCGGGGGAGATCGGCCACATCGTGGTCGAGCCGGACGGGCGCGACTGCTACTGCGGCAATCAGGGCTGTCTTGAGCGTTATGTCTCGTTACAGGCTGCCTATGAGTTCTGCGGCCTCGATCCGATGCGGGCGCTGCCTGACGACCTGCTGCAGATTGATCCTGCGCGTTTCAGTGCCTGGATTGAAAGCATAAAGACGCCACTGCGCCAGGCAATCAATATTCTGGAGTCGGTGTTTGATGCAGAAGCGGTGATTATCGGCGGGATGATGCCCGCGCCGTTGCTGGAGCAGATGGTCGCGCAGTTACCGCCGCTCTATCAGTCGGTTCGCGGACGCTATCTGAATGCAATGCGACTGAAGACCGGCATGACCGGCAGCGATACCGCCGCGCTGGGTGCCGCCGCGCTGCCCATATTCGATGAGTTTAACCCGCAGTTTCAGGTGCTGATGAAGTAGAGAGGAAATGGCGCTGTTGCAGACAACAGCGCCACCGGGATCAGCCCGGATAGATCCCGCGATCTTTACGCGCCATCAGAATACGCTCACACGCCACGATGTAGGCCGCGGTGCGCAGCGAGCACGCTTTCTCTTTCGACTTGTCCCAGACATGAACCATCGCTTCTGTCATGATCTTGTCTGAGCGACGATTAATCTCATCTTCACTCCAGAAGAAGCTGGCCATGTCCTGCACCCATTCGAAATAGCTGACGGTTACGCCGCCCGCATTGCAGACCACATCCGGCACCACGATAATGCCGCGTGAAGCGAGCATGTCGTCGGCGTCAGGGTAGGTGGGGCCGTTCGCGCCTTCCAGCACGATTTTGCAGCTCAGCACCTCTGCACGCTCACGGGTAATCTGACCCTCCAGCGCCGCCGGGATCAGAATGTCCATCTCCGTCGTCCAGAACGCCTCTTTATCAATGCTCTGCGCGCCCGGGAAACCGGCTATCTGCTTGTGCGCAATCTGCCATTCCGTCAGGGCTGCCATGTCGATACCGTCGGCATTGAACAGGGTGGCCGTGTGATCCTGAATCACCACCACGCGTGCGCCCGCCTCGTCAAACAGACGGGCCGCTTCACTGCCGACATTACCAAACCCCTGAACCGCCACGCGGGCACCTTCAATTTCAATGTCTGCGCGACGCGCCACTTCGCGTCCGGTGATAAACACCCCGCGGCCGGTGGCTTTCTCACGGCCCAGCGAGCCGCCCAGATGAATGGGTTTACCGGTGACCACGCCGGTGACGGTGGTGCCGAGGTTCATGGAGTAGGTGTCCATCATCCACGCCATCACTTTACCGTTGGTGCCGACATCCGGAGCCGGGATATCTTTCTGCGGCCCGATGATGATGCCAATCTCACTGGTATACCGGCGTGTCAGACGCTCCAGCTCGCCCTCAGAAAGTTTAAAAGGATCGACGCGGATGCCCCCTTTAGCGCCACCGTAGGGCAGGTTGACGGCCGCACACTTGATGGTCATCCAGGCGGAAAGCGCCATGACTTCGTTAAGGTCGACATCCGGATGATAGCGAATGCCCCCTTTGCCGGGACCGCGTGAAAGGTTGTGCTGAACGCGATACCCTTCAAAATGGCGAATTGAGCCATCATCCATCTGCAGGGGAATGTCGACAATCAGTGCCCGCTTGGGATGACGTAAAGTATCTATCCAACGTGAAAGATCGCCCAGATAGGGCGCCACCCGGTCGATTTGCTGCAGGTAGGTTGACCAGGCAGATGTGCTGCTTTCAGACGCATAAGATAACTTATCCATAAAAAACCTTTCTTAATGAAGTTATTTATTGTGTGGAGCCGTGGATGACGCGCGTACTGTTTTGCGCCGTCATAATCTAACACTCCTGAAACAAATAAGATGTGGCAGGCGCCCGGTCCCGACCGGGTTATGCCCCATTCCGGGGCAGAGAAAGTGAATAGTTTGCTGATTACACCCCGAGCAAGGCGAATAATGATGCGCGTGAAGTGCGTATTTTGTGCATAGCGTGAGAAAACTCGCTATCTTTCAATTCTTTGAAGGCGTTCAAAAAGTTAAAGAATTGATCGACGCGATATTGACTTTATTGCACCAATTAAGTGCATGAGAATAAGTAATCAACCGATTACATTAAGTAATGGAAAGAAAGTGAATAGCGGTGATTATTCAGCAGGTTAGAAAACAGACGGGAAAAATTAAAAAATAAGAGGCCAGCATCGCTGGCTGGCCTTATCAGATTAGTGCGTCAGCGCCTGTTCCGCTTCCTTCAGATCCTGACGCGCCTCAGCAAGCTTCTCTTCACGCTTGCGGATTTTGCTGGCACTGCGTTCTTCGGCTTTCGCCTGAGCCAGTTCCTGTTCGCGCTCCTGAACCTTGCTGCGCTTTTCGGCCACTTTTTCCTGACGCTGCTTCAGCAGGCCGCTTTCGGTGCAGTGCTCTTCAACCTCACGCCGCGCTTTTTCCAGCCCGGCAATCTGGTGAGAATTATTGTGCTGTCGGGCAAAGGAGAGCTGCGTTTCAATCTCCTGCTTTTTCGCTGCACAACCGGTTAACGCAGAGTCGGCATGCGCCGCCGTGAAGGTCAGGGGCAGCAGGCAAAGGCTGAGGGCCAGTAAGGTCTTTTTCATTGTCGTCTCATCTATGAGTCAGGAGGTAGAGACAACAGTATACGAAGCCGCCTTAAGCGGTTCTTAACAGAAAAAAATATTCACTGGCGCGGAAAAAGCGGAGAGGGGGAAAGGCTGCCTGCTGTCAGGCAGCGCTTGAGGCGGTTGATTGAGCAAGGCTAAGGCGGCAATCAGGACCACTGAGCATGACGGGATGCCCCTGCTGACTCTGCTGTCTGAAATAGTCCTGCATCACCTGACTGATGCCGGCACCACACCACATGACATGATGCGCATGGCGTCCGGTGTTAAATGCCGGTTGTCCGCTGGCAGTGGCATCCACCTCGACAGTAAAACCCATCGTGGTCAGACGAATGGCTTCCAGCCAGATTTCGGTTTTGTCCATGACGCTCACAGCTTCCAGAAACAGCGGAACAGAGGCGTGGTTTCGCGCCGCGTCACGCATCATCAGGTCAGCCTGCTGCTGCACCGTTTTTTCAAATCGATCAAGACGGCGAGTGGCACCCTGACGCCGGTCTGCGTGAAGCCAGACACTCAGAGGGCGCAGCAGATTAATAATGAAGTCATCACCGCTGTAGTTACCGGACATATTGTTCATCTGGCGCGAAAGCGACAGGGGTGACCCGAACTCAAGCTGCCAGAGCATGTCACCTTTACGCGCCGCCCAGCCGTGGGTCATGATCGAGGTGGCGGTCTGCTGACCCTGTCTGATCTCCTCAGGCGTCGCGCCCGTGGCAGTTAAGTCAACCAGGGTGCGGATTTCACTGAGCTGTGCGTCACTCCAGTGTTCAGCGTGTTGTCTGGGTGTCAGTAACCCCTGCTTCACCCAGCGCTTCAGGTTCGCAGGATGCGTGCCGGTTATTGCACAGACCGTTTCCGTTGTATGAAAAAGCATATCGTGCCCTCTGTTGAGGGAATGGCCGCCGGGGTTAACCGGGGATGAACGTCTACTATGAACCTGATAACCGCTAATGAACAGGGGGGCTCCGGAGGAAAAACAGCGGCCACGCGGCGTGACGCTGCGTTTATTCGTCGTGAGCAGCCGGGTAAATTGAGGCTGATCAGCAGGTTAAAAAATCTGCGGCCCGTGAAAAAAAAGACTGGTTATTTATTCAGTAAATATTCTTTACGCAACTATACCGGGCAAACGAGGGATATTTTAACTTTTTTAAGAGGATGCCGATCTCTCCTCCTCTTTTATCTGCCAGGCAAACGACTAAAATATGGGGTTCTGATGATCAGGAGAAAGAGTGCCCAATGCCTTATCGTTTTACCTTCGCCGCGTTGACGGTTGCTGCGTTATTAACCGGCTGTGCGAAACAGACGCCCAGCGATACGCCAGATGAATTTGCTGCGGGTCCGACGCAGATTGATGTCTCACACATTAAAACCCGTGCCGATGATGGTTCAAGCGTCTTCCTGACGGTAGATGGCAAAGATGCCGGTAAATTACCGAATGGCGAAAGCATGCTGCTGCACGTTCCGGCCGGAAAACACCAGATTGGCGGTTATGTACCGACGCTGTTCGGGATGGGGCGCGTCACCATCGCACCGGTGGAAGTGACCACGTCACCTCAGGACGTCAAGAAAGTGGCCTATACGGTCACCCGTAACAAAGCCACCTTTGTCGAGAACAAGGACGAGCAGGGCTAAGCAGAGGACAGCGGAGAGCAACGCTCTCCGCTGAACGCGCCACGGTTATAAGCCGAGTTCACTCAGGGAAGGGTGATCGTCAGGCCGGCGTCCCTGCGGCCAGTGGAAAAGCCGCTGCGCTTCGCTGATTTTCAGATCGTTGATGCTGGCAAAGCGCTGCTTCATCAGACCCTGCTCGTCAAACGCCCAGTTCTCATTGCCATAAGAGCGATACCACTGCCGCCGCTCATCGTGCCATTCATAGGCAAAGCGCACCGCTATCCGGTTTTGATCGAAACTCCACAGCTCCTTAATCAGCCGGTACTGCTGCTCCCGCTGCCATTTTTGCTCCAGAAAGGCGATGATCTCACTGCGGCCGGTCAGGAAGATATCGCGGTTGCGCCACTGGCTGTCCACAGAATAGGCCAGGGCTACCCGCCCGGCATCGCGGCTGTTCCAGCCATCCTCAGCCAGACGCACTTTCTCTGCCGCCTCTTCAGGCCGGGTAAAAGGGGGTAAGGGCGGACGTGAAGTTTCCAATGTTTCTCCTTAATGGCGCAAAGGCCCGGATGTTATCGCTAGCCGGGCTGAGTTACGGCCATATTAAAGTTCAAGCGCGTGGATCTGGCAGACGGCACGGGCCGCTTCCTGACCTTTTTTCACGAAGTGCTGGGTGTAGAAGTCGATAAACTCCGCCGAAGGCTGGAAGTTATGCGGCGTCAGGGAGACCGAGAAGACCGGCACGTTGGTGGCCAGCTGGGCCTGCATCAGACCACTTACAACCGCCTGAGCCACAAAGTCATGGCGATAGATGCCGCCATCCACGACCAGCGCCGCGCAGACAATCGCATCAAAGTTGCCGGTCTGTGCCAGACGCTGTGCCAGTAGCGGCATCTCAAAGGCGCCTGGCACATCCCAGGTTTTGATCTCATAGGAGGTTCCCCGGCTCTCCAGCTCCTGTTCGAATCCGGTCAGAACCTGAGAAACGATTTCGCTATGCCAGTTAGCTTTAATAAAGGCGACTTTCAACGGCTGCATGACTTACTCCAGTAAAAGGTAATATCCCGTGGTAATGAGCGCGATGACGTCCCTGAACCCCGGATGAAACGTTAAGCCGGACAGGCCGGTAACCTGCTGACTCTCATCACTATACTGTAATGTAAACATCCTGTGTCCACCATTGTCATTATGTGTGAATAACCTTTCCTCTCTTTGCGGGCATTAAACCCTGTCAGACAACCGCCAGAGCCGTTCAGACGCCTGATCCTGCCCGCAAAATCACTTTCACCGCCCGGTTTGCGTAACAGCTTCCGGTTATGAAACTGCTTAAATAAAATACTGGATATCTGAACAGTATTTTGTATAATAAATGGACTGCCCGCCGGGTATTGGTAGCGTTAGCGAGGGGTGAACCCATGATGATTTCGACTGAAAGCCTCAAATCTCTGGAACAATCGGTCACAATGAGCAGCCGTGAGCTGGCTCAGATGACCGGTATTACACATGGAGAAGTGAAGCGGTTAATCAAAAGTCTGGAAACGGCTCAGCGTCTTTCTCAGCCGCTCAAAGTGAATGACTATGAGCGCGAAGGGGAGGTGCGTCAGGAGTACCGCCTGAGCAAGCGTGACTCCCTGCTGGCCGTGGCACGCCTGTCGCCAGGCTTTACGGCCGAAGTGCTGGATCGCTGGCAGGACCGGGAAAGAACCACCCATCTGCCGGACTTTACCAACCCGGCTGAGGCTGCACGTGCCTGGGCTGAACAGTTTGAACAGCGTCAGGCGGCGGAGCAGCAGCTGGCTCTCTCCGCGCCTAAGGCCGCCTTCTTTGATAACTTCGTTCAGGTGGATGACTCGCTGGGCTTTCGTCAGCTCTGCAAAATGCTGAAAGCGAAAGAGCCGGAGTTTCGTCAGTTTCTGCTGGAGCGCAATATCATGTACCGCGCCAAAGGTACCCTGACGCCGCAGCATTACCATCTGCAGGCCGGCTACTTTACGCTGCACACCGGCACCGGCGAAAACCAGCACGCCTTCTCACAGGCGCGTTTTACTGCAAAAGGGGTGAAATGGGTGGCAAGCCTGTGGGCAGCGCATCTTTCCGCTCAGCCAAAAGGGGCCGCTGCGTAGCGGTGCCTCTGGCCTGGCGGGCTGGCGCGGCGTGACTGGCAGAGGTTAAGGCGCAGGCATCCGCTCATACATACTGTGCTGACATAAAAAAGGCCGCATCGGAATGCGGCCTTTTTTGATTTTTTGATCTCAGGGATGCATTGCGGGCGATTACCAGCCTTTAATTGCATCGCCTTTATAAACTTCTTCCGCTTTAGCCGCGACTTCAGGCGATTGCAGCGCCGCTTTCAGCTTCTGAATTTTATCGCTGTCTTTATTGTCTTCGCGTGAAACCAGCGCATTGACGTAAGGCGAAGAGGCGCTCTCCATAAATAAACCATCGCGGTGAGCGGATAATCCCGCCTGAGCCGAGAAGTTGGTATTAATGATCGAGAACGCCACGTTCGGATCATCCAGCGTGCGGGTCAGCTGCGGCGTATCCACTTCAACCAGTTTCAGGTTTTTAGGATTTTCGATGATATCCAGTGAGGTGGGTAAATAGCCCACACCCTCTTTCAGCTTAATCAGGCCCTGCGCCTGCAGCAGCAGCAGGCTGCGTCCCAGGGTAGTGGCTTCGTTAGAGATGGTCACTGTCGCACCATTCTGCAGCTCACTGATGTTCTTGATTTTGTGCGAATAGGCAGCAATCGGGAAGACGAACGTCTTGCCAACTACCGCAAATTTATAGCCGCGCTCTTTAGACTGATCTTCCAGATAAGGCAGGCTCTGGAAAGCGTTGGCGTCAACTTCCTTGTTATTCAGCGCTTCGTTCGGCAGCACATAGTCATTGAAGTTCAGCACTTCGACATCGAGCTGATATTTATCTTTTGCAACCTGTTTCACCACCTGCCAGATCGCTTCGTCCGGCCCGGTATTAATCGCCACTTTGACTTTGTTATCGTCATCTTTAGAGCAGGCGGATAATAATAAAACAGAACTGGCCAGTAATGCGGCAAACAAACCTTTCATTATCAGAAATCCCTCAGAGAATTGATGGCTTCAAAGATAATACAGAAATGTCAGGTTGCGAACTGACGGAGGGATATATCTTATAACCACATACCGGATATTGTTCATTAATTCATCAGGTCGGCGGCTTATGCCCGTGAATTAACCGATGCCATTCACGGCTGTCCGGGCGGTTTTATTCCTCTGGCGCACTCATCCGGTCAACATCCCCTCAGCCAGTACGCGCATTCTCTTCTACGCTTAAAGCCTGCGGTTCGCAGCATTGCATTGATTGTTAACAGGGAATACTGATGTCAAAAGATGAAAAGAACGGGATCGAAGCGGTTGAAGTCATGCGCAGCGGGGAGGCCTGGAACGGAGAGGTCATTGAATCCTATCCGCACGGCGAGCCGGAACTGACCGTAATGCGCCTGTCACTGCCTGCCCATACGTCATTGCCGTGGCACACGCATCCGATGCCGAATGCGGCGTTTATCCTTTCAGGCACCCTGATTGTGGAAGACAAAGCGAGCGGGGAGCAGCGTACCTTCCACGCCGGAGAAGCGCTGAATGAGACGGTTAACAGTGCGCACCGCGGCTACACCCTGGAGGAGCCCGCCGAGCTGGTAATTACCTATGCCGGGGTCAAAGGACAGGCGCTGACCGAGCCACTGCCGGGGGAACCCGAAGAGTTCTGACACCCTTGCAAAAACGGCAGTGCAGCGCGCTGCCGTTATTCATCCCGCCCGCAGCGCCGCCGCAGTCATTCACTTCCCTGATAAGCGATTCGCCAGAGCCTGCATATCCACATCCTGAAACCGCTGTTTTAGCGACAGGCGAGGCGCGTCACAGCTGAGTTCACGTGCGCGCAGAAATGGCATCCTGAAGAGGAGTGAATCCCGGCACTGATTATGTGCAACGCACGCTGCTGACTCACCATCACGGGGCCTGTCGTTTTAAAGCCTTTATAAGTGCATGATTAAATAGAATTTAAATTCTGGTACGCCAATTGCAATAACCCGTTCAGTAAGCAGCGCACTACACAACTGATACTGAATAGCTGGCTAGGGTTCCGGTTCACGCAGGTGAATGTCTGGTCCGAGAGCTGGCGACCTCTGCGAGGTTACACGGCGGGACAAAAGCCCGGGAGACAGCGGCACCATCTGGTGTCTTGCGCTGCTCCCGTTTTTTTGTGCCAACCAGAGGTCAACCATGAAGACATTTTCCCTTCTCCGCACGCTCATTCTCTCCCTGGCACTGCTGGCCAGTGTGCCCTCTTTCGCCGCAGTTAAAAAAGAGTTCAACGTCTGCTGGACCATCTATGCGGGCTGGATGCCCTGGGGCACGATCGCTAATGAAAAAATCATCGATAAGTGGGCCAGCAAATATGGCATTAAAATCAATATCGTCCAGCTGAATGACTATATCGAATCGATCAACCAGTACACCGCAGGGCAGTTCGACGGCTGCACCATGACAAATATGGATGCCCTGACCATTCCCGCCGCGGGCGGCGTCGATTCCACGGCGCTGATCACCGGCAGCTACTCCGAGGGTAACGACGGCATCGTTCTGAAAGGCGTGAATAAAAAACTCAGCGACCTGAAAGGCATGTCGGTTTATCTGCCCGCGCTGTCCGTATCGCACTATCTGCTGGTACGCGGTCTGGAAAAGGCCGGACTGCAGGAGAAGGATGTTAAGGTCGTGAACACCTCCGATGCCGATATCGTCTCCGCCTTTGGCACCAGCGGTGTCAAAGCCGCAGTGGCCTGGAACCCGCAGCTTTCCGTCATCAAAAAGAGCCCGCAGACCACAGAAGTGTTCAGCTCCTCCGCCGTGCCGGGCGAGCTGATCGATATGATGGTCGTGAACACAGAAACCCTCCACGATAACCCCGCACTGGGCAAAGCGCTGACCGGTGCGTGGTTTGAGATGATGGCAAAAATGCAGGCGGGCGATACCCAGGCGCTGAGTGCGATGGCCGCGGATTCCGGCACTGACCTCGCCGGTTATCAGGCACAGCTCAAAACCACCCATCTGTTCTGGACCGCTGCCGCCACAGAGGCCTTTGTCGCCTCGCCCGACCTGGCAAAAACCATGCAGCGCGTGGCCGCGTTCTCTTTTGATAAGGGGCTGCTCGGCGAGGGTGCGCAAAGCGCTGACTTCATCGGTATGGCCTTTCCCGGCAATCAGACCCTCGGGGACAAAGCCAACATCAGACTGCGCTTTGACGACAGCTATCTGAAGATGGCCGCGGCAGGCCAGCTCTGAATTCCGGGCTGAGGAGCTTACGCCATGCGCCACATTAACCGTTATCCCCGACAGGGAATGCGCCTGACGCTGATGCTGTTGCCGTTTGTCTTGCTGATCGCCGCCTAGTTTATCAGCTCGGCGGTGCGGCTGGAAGCAAACCCGCAGGATAAACTGCTGCCCGGTCTGTCGCAGATGATCGCCGCGGTTGACCGGATGGCGTTCACGCCCGATAAACGCAGCGGTGAGTTTCTGCTGTGGGCGGATACGCTGATCAGTCTCACCCGTCTGCTGACGGGCCTGATGATCTCTGCGCTGATCGGCCTGGGCATCGGTATTGCCGCCGGGGTGTTTCCCATGACCCGCGCGGCGCTGTCGCCGTTTATGACCGTCGTGTCGATGATCCCGCCGCTGGCGCTGCTGCCGATGCTGTTTATCGTCTTCGGGCTGGATGAGCTGTCAAAAGTGATGCTCATCGTCATCGGCATCACCCCGATGCTGGCCCGCGACCTGGAACAGCGGGCGCGGGAGATCCCGATCGAGCTTTTCATCAAAGCCCAGACGCTGGGCGCGAACAGCTGGACGGTGGTGTTGCGGGTAGTGCTGCCCCAGCTGCTGTCGCGACTCATTACCTCGCTGCGCCTGCTGCTGGGTTCGGCGTGGCTGTTCCTGATCTCCGCCGAAGCCATCTCTGCCACCGCCGGGCTGGGTTACCGCATCTTCCTCGTCCGCCGCTACATGGCGATGGACGTCATCATTCCTTATGTCATCTGGATAACCCTGCTGGCCTGGCTGATGGATCTGGCGCTGCGTCAGCTGCACAAAGCCTGTTTCCCGTGGGCGGAAGGAGGCCGGGAATGAGTTTTATCGATATCAAAAACATCTGGCAGGAATATGGCGACCACGTGGTGCTGGAGCGCATCAATCTGCAGGTCAGGGAAGGGGAGTTCTGCTCGCTGGTGGGTGCCTCCGGCTGCGGGAAATCGACTTTCTTACGACTGCTGCTCGGTCAGGAGCAACCAACGCGCGGCACCATCACGCTCGATGGTGAGCCGCTGCCGGCGGAGCCCGATCGCAGTCGCGGCGTGGTCTTTCAGCGCTACTCGGTTTTTCCTCATCTCAACGTGCTGGATAACGTCACCATCGGTCTGGAACTGCCGGCGTCACCGCTGTGGGGCCGGCTGCTGGGCGCCCGAAAACGTCAGGCGCGTCAGCAGGCCAGAGAGATGCTGGAGCGAGTGGGGCTGAGCCACGCGCTCGACAAATATCCGGCGCAGCTGTCAGGCGGGATGCAGCAGCGGCTGGCGATTGCCCAGGCGTTTGTCATGCAGCCACGGGTGCTGCTGCTGGATGAGCCCTTTGGCGCACTCGACCCTGGCATCCGCAAAGATATGCACGCCCTGCTGCTTCAGCTCTGGAGCGAAACCCGCATGAACGTCTTTATGGTCACGCACGACCTTGCCGAAGGGTTCAACCTGGGTACCCGGCTGCTGGTTTTTGACAAGGTGCGCCTCGATCCCCAGGCACCCAATGCGTGGGGAGCGCGTATCACCTATGACATTCCGCTCAACGAGACGCGGCTGTCCCAGCTGGCGACTGGCCGCAAAGACAACATTTACCCCTTAAAGGAGATCGCTCAATGACTGCACTTTTTCACTCCGGCCCCAGCCTGCGCGAAGAGCAGATTCCTGGCGGCGCGCATACCTCGCTGATCCTGCGTAAGGGCGGGATCCTGCGCCTGACCGATATTGATGGCGGGGCTAACGTCAGCGCCATGATGCTCAATCCGCACGAAAAAAGTGAACGGCTGAACCTGCCCGACACCCTCAAGGGTCAGCACACCGCGCGGCTGACCACCGGCCACTGTTTTTACTCTGATATGGGTCGCGTCCTGGCGGCTATCGTGGCGGACAGCTGCGGCTGGCATGACCCGTTCGGCGGCGTCCTTAACGCCGAAGAGACGCACGACAAGTACGGCAGCGGACGCTATCAGGAACTGCGCAACGGTTTCTACCGTAACGGCGTCGATAACCTGCTGGTGGAGATGGGTAAATGGGATCTCGGCCTGCAAGACCTGCTGATGGTGGTGAACTTTTTCAGCAAAGTCACGGTGGATGAGGCGGGGCGCTTTGCCTTCATTTCAGGCAACAGTCAGCCCGGCGATTTTGTTGAGCTGTATGCGCCGATGGACGTGCTGATCGTCCTGACCGCGCTGCCTCATCCTCAGGATCCCGCCACTGAGTATCTGCCGCGCCCGATTCAGCTGAACTGGTATCAGGCCGATGCGGGTCAGGCCCTTAGCGACGCCATTTTCACCCGCGATGAAAATCAGCGCGCCATGCAAAACACCCAACACTTTTCCCTGTAAGGAGGCTGTGATGACAGCGATTACCCCTGATTATCATCCTGAAACGGCAGTCTGGCGTCATGTGATCCCGGCCGGGGAGCCCTGTCTGTTCGAGGTCAAAAAAGGGCAGCGGCTGCGGCTGCTCGATCTCGAAGGTAACCAGGCGATCGATACCCTGTTCTATCGCGCCGATAACCCCCGCGAGCGTTACGATCCCCAGCGCACCCTGCGTCGTCAGGGAAAGGTCTATCTGACTACCGGCAGCGTGCTCTACTCCAATCTTGGTAATCCGCTGCTGGCCCTGGTTGCCGATACCTGCGGACGCCACGACACCCTGGGCGGGGCCTGCTCCCAGGAGAGCAACACGGTGCGCTATGCCCACGATAAGCGCTACATGCATAGCTGCCGGGATAACTTTCTCTGCGCCTGCCTGCATGATGGCCGCCTTCACAAGCGCGACATCGGCGCCAATATCAACTTTTTTATGAACGTTCCGGTGACGCCGGAAGGGCGGCTGACCTTTGAAGATGGACTGTCAGCCCCTGGCAAATATGTTGATCTGATCGCGGCGTGTGACGTGATGGTGCTGATCTCGAACTGTCCCCAGCTCAATAACCCCTGCAACGGCTGGAACCCGACGCCTGCAGAGGTGCTGGTGTGGAACTGAATCTGCATCCGACTGCGCGACAGCCGGGCCTGACATTCCCGCTCTGATCGATCGCCTGTCTGCCTCTACCGCCGCTGCACTGTCAGGTGCCGGTCATCCCCGGGGACGGCCCCAGGGAATAGCAAATTCTGCGGGACGACCCGCCTCCCTGTGAGCATCACCTATGTTTGATACGTTACTGATTGCCAATCGCGGCGCGATCGCCTGCCGCATCCTGCGTACCCTGCACGCCATGCAGGTGAAAGGCGTCGCCGTTTATTCTGAGGCTGACCTGAGCAGCCTGCATATCCGTGAGGCGGATAGCGCGATCAGCCTGGGCGACGGGCCCGCCGCGCAAACCTATCTGGTGGTGGAGAAGATCATCGCCGCCGCACGGCAGAGCGGGGCGAAAGCGATCCACCCCGGCTACGGTTTCCTCTCGGAAAATGCCGCCTTTGCCGAGGCGTGCGAGGCGGCGGGCCTGATTTTTGTCGGTCCCACGCCGCAGCAGCTGCGTACTTTCGGCCTGAAACACACGGCACGCGCGCTGGCAAAAGCCGAAGGCATTCCGCTGCTGGAGGGAAGTGAACTGCTGGCGGACCGCCATGAAGCCCGCCGGGCAGCGGCCCAGGTCGGCTATCCGGTCATGCTGAAAAGCACCGCAGGCGGCGGCGGCATCGGTATGCGCGTCTGCCGCGATGAGGATGAACTCGCCGACGCGTTTGACACGGTGCAGCGTCTTGGCCAGAACAACTTCAGCGATGCCGGGGTCTTTCTCGAAAAATATATCGAACGCGCCCGTCATCTTGAGGTGCAGATTTTCGGTGATGGCAAAGGCGCAGTGATCGCGCTGGGGGTGCGTGACTGCTCGGTTCAGCGCCGTAATCAGAAAGTCATTGAAGAGACACCGGCACCCAATCTGCCTGACGGCATGGCAGAGGCACTCTGTTCCGCCGCCATCGCGCTGGGCAAAGCGGTGAACTATCGCAGCGCCGGAACGGTGGAATTTGTCTATGACAGCGCTGCGCAGCACTTCTATTTTCTGGAAGTGAACACCCGCCTTCAGGTCGAACATGGGGTCACGGAGCAGGTGTGGGGGGTTGACCTGGTGCAGTGGATGATAGAACTGGCCGCCGGGGAGCTCCCGCCGCTGGATCGTTTAGCCGCCACGCTGAAACCACAGGGCCACGCCATTCAGGCCCGGATCTACGCGGAAGATCCGGGACGGCAGTTTCAGCCATCACCCGGTCTGCTGACCGATGTTTTTTTCCCGCCAGCCGGGGGAAAAACGCTGCGTATCGACCGCTGGGTAGAAGCGGGCAGTGAAGTGCCGCCCTTTTTCGATCCGATGCTGGCGAAAACCATCGCCTGCTGTCCCACTCGCGACGAAGCCATTGCCACGCTCGCTCAGGCGCTGGCGGAAACCCGGTTATATGGCGTCGAGACCAATCGCCTCTATCTGCTGCAGATACTGGCTTTTGCGCCATTCACCACGGGGAAACCCTGGACCCGCTGTCTGGAGCAGCTCGATTATCAGGCGGCCACGCTGGAGGTGCTGAGTGCCGGAACCCAGACCAGCGTGCAGGACTATCCCGGCCGTCTTGGCTACTGGGCGGTGGGGGTGCCGCCTTCGGGACCGATGGATGACCGCGCGCTGCGCTTCGGCAACCGCCTGCTGGGCAACGCTGAGGGCGACGCCGCGCTGGAGATCACCCTTAACGGCCCGACCCTGAAACTGAATACCGATGTGCAGGCGGTGGTCTGCGGAGCGCCGCTCCCCGTCACGCTGGAGGGGGTCGATCAGCCGATGAATACTGTCTTTGCTGTTCCGGCAGGCTCAACGCTGAAGCTGGGCGCGATCGCCGGTCCAGGCGTCAGAAGCTACCTCTGCCTGAGCGGCGGGATTCAGGTGCCGGATTATCTGGGGAGCAAAAGCACCTTTACGCTCGGTCAGTTCGGGGGACACGGAGGCCGGGCGCTGCGCAGCGGCGATGTGCTTCACCTGGCACCGCGCCCGGCAGACGTGACGGGCACAGCACTGCCCGCCTCGCTCTGCACGGGGCTGGCCGCAGTGCGCACGCTGAGGGTAATTTATGGCCCCCACGGCGCGCCGGAGTTTTTTACGCCCGACTATATCGGGACTTTCTTTGCCACCGAATGGGAAGTGCACTTCAACTCCAGCCGTACCGGTGTTCGCCTGATTGGACCGAAGCCGATCTGGGCCCGCGAGAGCGGGGGTGAGGCGGGACTGCATCCTTCCAACATTCATGATAATCCTTACGCGATTGGCGCAGTGGATTTCACCGGCGACATGCCGGTCATTCTCGGTCCCGATGGCCCCAGTCTGGGCGGCTTCGTCTGCCCGGTGACGGTCATCGAAGCGGATCTCTGGCAGCTGGGCCAGCTTAAAGCCGGTGATAAGGTGCAGTTTGTGGCGGTGGATATTCCCACCGCCCGCCGACTGGCCGCAGGAGGACGTGCCGAGCTGGCAACGCTTCAGCCACAGACGATCGCCTGGCAGCCGGCACCGCTCACGTCGCCTGTCGTGATGACCTGCGGTAAAGAGGATAAGCGTCTGGTGGCGCGTCTCTCAGGCGATACGCATCTGCTGCTGGAAGCTGGCGAGCCGGAACTGGATCTGGTGCTGCGTTTTCGCATCCACGCGCTGATGCAGGCGATGGAAGCGCAATCCCGTCCGGGGGTCGTTGATATCACGCCCGGCATCCGCTCCCTGCAGATCCATTTCCAGCCGGAAACCCTGACTCCGGAGGCGCTGCTGGCGTGGGTGCGGGAGGCGTGGGAGGGGGTCTGCACAAGTGATGACCTTCAGGTGCCGACGCGCGTGGTGCATCTGCCGCTCTCCTGGGACGATCCCGCCTGTCAGAAAGCGGTCGAAAAATATATGACCACCGTGCGGCAGGACGCCCCCTGGTGCCCGGACAACCTGGAGTTCATCCGCCGGATCAACGATCTGCCGGATAAACAAGCCGTATGGCAGACGGTGTTTGATGCCCGCTATCTGGTGATGGGGCTGGGCGACGTCTATCTCGGCGCGCCCGTCGCCACACCGCTGGATCCCCGCCATCGTCTGGTCACCACGAAATATAATCCGGCACGCACCTGGACAGCCGAAAACTCGGTGGGCATTGGCGGGGCTTATCTCTGTGTCTACGGCATGGAAGGGCCTGGCGGCTATCAGTTTGTTGGCCGCACGCTGCAGATGTGGAATCGCTATCGCGATGTCGCCGATTTTGGCGGTAAGCCCTGGCTGCTGCGCTTTTTCGACCAGATTCGTTTCTATCCGGTTTCGGCTGATGAGCTGCTGCAGATCCGTCGCGATTTTCCCGTAGGACGCTATCCGCTGCGCATAGAACAGGGCACGCTGCGGCTGGCGGAATATCAGCATTTCCTCGACCGCGAAGCCGGAAGCATCAGCGCGTTTCGTCAACATCAGCAACAGGCGTTCAAAGCTGAGCGTGACCGCTGGCTAGCCAGCGGACAGGCACATTACACCACGCAGGAGAGTGAGGTGGCGGAAACGGGAGACGCGCCGCTTCAGGCCGGGGAGCAGG
>NZ_PUGA01000040.1:0-35528 GCF_003236725.1 Pantoea sp. ARC270 | reverse complement strand
CCGTAGGAGTCTGGACCGTGTCTCAGTTCCAGTGTGGCTGGTCATCCTCTCAGACCAGCTAGGGATCGTCGCCTAGGTGGGCCATTACCCCGCCTACTAGCTAATCCCATCTGGGCTCATCCGATAGTGAGAGGCCCGAAGGTCCCCCTCTTTGGTCTTGCGACGTTATGCGGTATTAGCCACCGTTTCCAGTGGTTATCCCCCTCTATCGGGCAGATCCCCAGATATTACTCACCCGTCCGCCACTCGTCACCCAAGAGCAAGCTCTCTGTGCTACCGTCCGACTTGCATGTGTTAGGCCTGCCGCCAGCGTTCAATCTGAGCCATGATCAAACTCTTCAATTTAAAGTTTGATTTGCTGAAACCAGTTCAGCGGTGCTCATCTGTAAAACGTCATAATGAATTTCATTATGTGTTCACTCGTGAGGCTTTGATATTTTTGTGCGTCCGGGGACGCTGATATCAATCCTGCGAGTGCCCACACAGATTGTCTGATAAATTGTTAAAGAGCAGTGCCGCGTTTTCCTGCGGCGCGGGCTGCGTATATTACGCTTTCCGCATTGTCAGTCAAGCATTTATTTTCGCTTAACTCACTGGTTCGTATGATTTCGAACCACTTAACGCGACGCTTCGTAAGCCGTTGTGCCGTGTCAGTGGAGGCGCATTATAGGGAGTTCTCGGAGGCTGACAAGTGCTAATTTCAAATAAAATTCCGAGTGCTGTTTTTTTCAGCTAAAAGCCCCTAAAGCGCCAGTTTTTCCAGCAACGGGAAGCCATAACGGTGTAAAACGGGTGATAATTGTACCGCTTCGCCATCCAGCTCCGTACAGAACGCGACGTTCTGCTGTGAGGAACGCACCTCAGGTGCTTCATGCTCCAGCAGCCAGACCGTACGTCGGGCGATTGCCGCACCGGAATCAATCAGGCGCGTTCCTTCCGGCAGGACCTGTTGCAGCTCTTCACGCAGTAAAGGAAAGTGAGTGCAGCCTAAAACCACCGTGTCAGGCGGTTCCGCCATCCGCAGCCATGGCTGAACAATACGCCTTACCTCATCCAGTGCCACTTCCCCGCCATGCAGCTTGGCTTCTGCCAGCTCCACCAGCTCCGCCGATCCCAGCATCTCAATTTTGCAGGCGCCAGCAAACTGTGCCACCAGCTCATGGGTATAAGGACGGCGAACGGTTGCTCTTGTCGCCAGCAAGCCCACGACACCATTACGCGTCAGGCGCGCAGCCGGTTTAATCGCCGGAACGACGCCTACAACAGGAAACGAAAAGTGTTCACGCAATGCAGGCAGCGAAACCGTGCTGGCGGTATTGCAGGCGATGATGACTAATGAGAGAGGCGTGCGGCGGGTAATGGCCTCAACGATGGCGACCACCCGCTCCACGATAAAGGATTCGCTTTTCTCACCATAAGGGAAGCCGGCGTTATCGAAGGCGTAGAGATAATGAAGATCCGGCAGTAGCTGACGGACCTCATCATAGACAGAAAGCCCACCGACGCCGGAGTCAAATACCAGCACGGTGGGTCGCAAATCAGAAGCTGTAGCTGCCGCTGAGGTAATACTCTCGTCCTGGAGTCTGATAGCCATACGCTGTCTCGTAATCTTTATCGAACAGGTTGGCAATTCTACCACGAACTGTGAGTTGTGAAGTGACAGGATATGAGACGGCGAGATCCCACAGACTGACGCCACCTTCCCTGACGCGGCGGCTGGGCGTGCTGTTGAAATCCGTATCGTAGCGGTCGCCCAGATAGTGATAGGTCACGGACCAGTCCGCGTCATACAGCGTCCAGTCGAGTTGATACTTCACCTGCTGTTTTGCCCGGCGAACCAGCGGCTGGTTGGTGCTGCCATCCCGCGCATCGACATAATCATAAGAGAGCTGATGCGTCAGTGGCCCGGTATCAAAGCCTGCCGTCGCTTCCACGCCTTTAATACGCGCCTGCTTAATGTTGTAGTACCGGAAGGTCGCCGGATCGCCATCAATCAGGTTATCGATGTCATTGCGGTAGCCCGACACGCGCCAGCTGACCGGCCCGCTCAGCCCTTCAAAGCCGCCTTCCCACTGTGTACTTTTTTCCGGTTCGAGGTCCCGATTACCATAAACCGGGCTGTAAACCTGTGACAGATTCGGCGCTTTAAAGGCGGTGCCATAAGAGGCGAATGCACGGTAGCCCGAGATAAACTCCCAGGAAGCTGCCGTCTGCCAGGTGTTATGCCAGCCGAACTGATTGTTATCGTCACCGCGTACCGCCCCTTCCAGCGTAACCGTGCCGAACTGCTGCTGGCCGGTCAGGTAGAGGCCGGTGTTACGCTGTTCATACCCCTCTGACAGAGTATTGGTGCCTGGCTCAGTGGTCTCTTTCTGCCAGTCGACACCGGCGCTGATGGCGCCCTGCCCCACCTGCACGGTGTTGCCCCACTGCAGATTGTACTGGGTGACATCATCAAACGTAGAGGCGGCACCGTAGCGGCCATTGCGCGGGTCGTAGTTGATATCTTTGGTATGCCCATAGCTGGCGATGAGCTGAGTCGAGTAGAAATCACGGTTAAAGCGTAAACCGGTGTCCCAGGTCTGACTGTAGAGCTGGCGGGTGTCCGGCAGACCGATGATGTTGGTATAACTCTCATCGTAGCTGTATGCCCCGTCATAGGCGGTGCGGTTATCAAATCCGTAGCCGCGCACAAACCCACTCAGCTCATCGCTGAACTGATGCTCAAGATTGCCATAGAGGGTTTTGCTCATGAATCCGTCGCGGTCGTGCTGTGCCGGGCCATAGTTACTGGGATAACCCGCTACCACATCATATCCTCTGGTGTAGGTATAGTTGCCTGCCAGGGTCAGCGTTGTGGCGTCGCTCAGCCTCTGCTGGGTAGAGCCATCATAAGATTGATAGCCATTGGAGCCCATGCCCGCCGTCAGCGTGGTTCCCGGCTGCGACCGGCCGGTGATGATATTAATTACGCCGCCAATGGCATCAGAACCGTAGACGGCAGAACGTGCCCCGCGGATATATTCGATACGCTGCACCAGGGTCAGCGGAATCTGGCTGAGATCGGACGAACCACTGATTCCGGCCTGATTCAGCCGGATGCCATCAATCAGGATCAGGACATGGCGGGACTCGGTGCCGCGAATAAACAGGGAGCTCTGCTGACCTAATCCGCCGTTTTGCGCCACATCGACACCCGGCAGACGGCGCATCACATCCGCCAGGCTTTTAGCCTGCCAGCGCTCAATCTCATCGCGCGTCACGACGGTGGTGGGTGCCAGTACGCCAGAGACAGGTTCAGCAAAACGGTTAGCGGTCACGATTTGCGTCTCATCATTTGCCTGAGCAAACCCGTTTTGCGCCCAGAGAGAAGCCGCCGTTGCGCTCAGAGCGAATAGCGATACACTTTTTTTTATCATTTTTAAATCGCATCCATAAGACGAAGCAGGATGCCGCAGGCCGACAATCGATAGCACGCGATGATTGTACGAGTAGCGACGTTACACCGGCAGGTCTTCGGGCTGGGAACCATAAATGATGATGACTTCCCATCCCGCAGGACAGTGTCTGCTATTGCACTCATCACGACATTCCTTACCGCTGCGCGTCAGCTCCAGATTTACACTGGATTCCCTATTAACTCAGGCTGAGGCCGGCGTCTGCAGTCTACGGAGTGGCGATTCGGAAGTCCAGATAGCCGGAAATCATCGCTCTGCGGGACTGGACATCAGCAAGTGAATGCCTACAATCGCCCGCTGGTAAGCTATTAATCAGGATTGCTCATGACACCCGAACATCTCCCCATTGAAGAGTATGACGCACAGCTGGCGGAAAAAGTCAGTCGTTTAGAGACGATGATGACGCCGTTTGCTGCGCCCGACGTGGAGGTGTTCCGTTCACCGGTCAGCCACTATCGGATGCGCGCAGAGTTCCGGCTGTGGCACGACGGTGATGATATCTATCACATCATCTTCGATCAGCAGACGCGCGAACGGATCCGTGTCGATCAGTTCCCTGCGGCCAGCCAGCTGATCAACCAGCTGATGCCAAAGATGATCGCCGCGATCCGCGATAACCGTACTCTGCGCCACAAGCTGTTCCAGATCGACTATCTCTCGACCCTGAGCAATCAGATTGTCATTTCGCTGCTCTACCACCGCAAGCTGGACGACGAGTGGCAGCAGGCCGCCGCCGCGCTGCGCGATCGGCTGCGTGCAGAAGGGCTGGATGTGCAGCTGATTGGCCGCGCGACCAAAACGAAAATCTGTCTCGATCGCGACTACGTTGACGAACGTCTGCCGGTGGCGGGCCGCGAGCTTATCTATCGCCAGGTCGAAAACAGTTTTACCCAGCCTAACGCGGCAATGAATATTCAGATGCTGGAGTGGGCGCTGGATGTCACCCGGGATTCACAGGGGGATTTGCTGGAACTCTACTGCGGCAACGGTAACTTCTCGCTGGCGCTGGCACGCAATTTCCGCCGTGTACTGGCCACGGAAATCGCCAAACCTTCCGTGGCATCGGCGCAATACAATATCGCCGCTAACCAGATCGATAATGTGCAGATTATTCGCATGGCGGCGGAAGAGTTTACCCAGGCGATGAACGGTGTCCGCAGCTTTAATCGTCTGGAAGGCATTGATCTGACCAGCTACGACTGCGAGACGATTTTTGTCGATCCGCCGCGCAGCGGACTGGATGATGAGACAGTGAAGATGGTGCAGGCTTATCCGCGCATCCTCTATATCTCCTGCAATCCTCAGACCCTGAGCGACAACCTGCAGACGCTGGCGCAAACGCACGACATCGCGCGCCTGGCGCTGTTTGACCAGTTCCCTTACACCCATCATATGGAATGCGGTGTTCTGCTGACGCGTAAAGCCTGAAGCATAAACAAAAACGGGAACCCTGCGGTTCCCGTTTTTTTTACTGATTACGCTTGCGCTTAAATCGCGTTGCAATCCAGAACACCAGCGCCACCATCAGAACAGTGGGGATGAAGTTGGAGCCCATGTCCGGGTATTCTGCCCGCACCAGCGCGCTGTAAACCAGAATCCCCAGCAGGAAAAAGGCGGCTGCCAGGCCCGGCATCCCCTCCGGCATGTTGGTGTTGAGGTAACGCTGATGCAGACACCAGGCCGCCAGGCCCAGTGCAATCAGCGGAAAAATGGAAAAGGGAACAAAGGCGCTGAACAGCACAGAAAACGAGCCGTTAATCGCTAAGCCGGTAATAAAAGCCAGTGCCAGTGTGCCTTTATCGCGGGAAGCCGGGTGGGTCATGGACGGATCCTTACTCATTACTCTTCGGGTTTTTCCAGGGTAACCGCGAGACGCTCCTGCTCCCGGCGGTACCAGTAATAGGCGCCTTTGGCGATCATACGCAGCTGTAACACCAGCCGATCCTCAAGCTTACGACGCTGCTCAGCATCAACATCCAGTGCTTCTGCACCGGCGCTGAAGACAATGGTCACCATCGCCTCAGCCTGCGCTTCGGTAAAACTGCGCGGCATGCGATTTTCGACCTCAAGATAGTCAGCCAGTTCAGCGATAAAGTGCTGAATTTCACGCGCCACGGCGGCACGGAAAGCGGCGGAGGTGCCGGAACGTTCACGCAGTAACAGGCGGAAAGCGTTGGGGTTGTTGCCGATGAACTCCATAAAGGTCGACACCGACGTTTTAATGATGCTGCCGCCTTTGGCGATACGCTGGCGCGCCTGGCGCATCAGCTGTCGCAGCATGAGCCCGCTTTCATCCACCATCGTCAGGCCCAGCTCATCGACATCCTTGAAATGACGATAAAAGGAGGTGGGTGCGATACCTGCCTCGCGGGCAACTTCCCGCAGACTCAGGCTGGCAAAACTGCGTTCGGCGCTGAGCTGACTGAACGCTGCTTCAATCAGTGTACGTCGTGTACGTTCTTTTTGTTGCGCTCTGACGCCCATTCTCTCTGCCTTTAGCGGTGTTAGGCAGGCACTATATCAAAAATTTCAGCGTACAGATTGGCAATCTTTGTCACCGCCTGTGAACCTCACTCTTTGTCAAACTGTGATGAAAATCGCTGATAGAATTCAGAAGTGCGCGACGAGATGTTAGAATCTCGTTGTAAAAATGTATAAATAATAGGACGTATCGGTATGCAAAAGTCTTACGATTACGATGCCATTGTGATTGGCTCAGGGCCCGGCGGTGAAGGGGCGGCGATGGGGCTGGTAAAACAGGGAGCGCGCATCGCCGTGATCGAACGCTACCATAACATCGGCGGCGGCTGCACCCACTGGGGCACCATCCCCTCTAAAGCCCTCCGTCACGCCGTCAGTCGCATTATCGAATTTAATCAGAACCCGCTTTACAGCGATCACACCCGACTCCTTCGCTCCTCTTTTGCCGACATTCTCAATCACACGGAAAACGTGATCAGCCAGCAGACGGCCATGCGTCAGGGCTTCTACGAGCGTAACCGCTGCGAACTGTACCAGGGCGATGCGCATTTTGTTGATGCCAACACCATTGAGATTGAACAACCTGATGGGACGCGTGAGCGGCTGACGGCAGAGAAATTTGTCATCGCCTGTGGTTCACGTCCTTACCATCCTGACGATGTCGACTTTACCCATCCCCGCGTCTATGACTCAGATTCCATTCTCAACCTGCATCACGAACCGGGACACGTCATCATTTATGGCGCCGGCGTGATTGGCTGTGAATACGCCTCGATTTTTCGCGGTCTGAACGTCAAGGTTGACCTGATCAATACCCGCGATCGTCTGCTGGCGTTCCTCGATCAGGAGATGTCTGACTCGCTCTCCTACCACTTCTGGAACAGCGGTGTGGTGATTCGTCACAACGAAGAGTTTGAGAAGATTGAGGGCGTGGAAGATGGCGTCATCATCCACCTGAAATCCGGCAAGAAAGTGAAAGCGGACTGTTTGCTTTACGCCAACGGCCGAACCGGCAACACCGATTCCCTGTCGCTGGAAAATGTCGGTCTGGAAGCGGATGGCCGTGGCCTGCTGAAAGTCAACAGCATGTATCAGACCGCGCAGCCGCACATCTATGCGGTCGGTGACGTGATTGGCTATCCGAGTCTGGCCTCTGCCGCTTACGATCAGGGCCGCATTGCCGCGCAGGCGATTATTAAAGGAGAAGCGTCAGCGCATCTGATTGAAGATATCCCGACCGGTATCTACACCATTCCGGAAATCAGCTCTGTGGGCAAAACCGAGCAGCAGCTGACCGCCATGAAAGTGCCCTATGAAGTGGGACGCGCGCAGTTCAAACATCTGGCGCGGGCGCAGATTGTGGGGATGAACGTCGGCAGCCTGAAGATCCTGTTCCACCGGGAAACCAAAGAGATTCTGGGGATCCACTGCTTTGGTGAGCGTGCCGCCGAGATTATTCACATCGGTCAGGCGATCATGGAGCAGAAAAATGGTGGCAACACGATTGAGTACTTCGTGAATACCACCTTTAACTATCCGACGATGGCGGAAGCCTATCGCGTGGCGGCGTTAAACGGCCTAAACCGCCTGTTTTAACGTCGTGTCGAGATAGTGCTGCATGTGGGTTTTGATTGCTTCTGCCAGCTGTTCATAACGGCTGCGCAGAGGCGAACCCGGCCGATAAACCAGCGCAATCGTGCGTTGTGGTACCGGCTTGTAGCACGGAAGATAGCAGACCCCATCGCGGATACGTTCCGGCGGAACCGCCAGCGCCGGTAACAGTGTAATGCCGCTGCCTGCTGCCACCATATTGCGCAGCGTTTCCAGACTGGTTGCCCTGAAATGGGTATCTTCGTCGGCACCCGCCTCAAAACAGAATCCCATCGCCTGGTCACGCAGACAGTGCCCATCTTCCAGCATCAGTAATTTCTCGCCCGCCAGATCGGACATCGGTACCCGATCGCGGTCGCGCCACGGATGATCTTCGTAGATCGCCAGCTTCATCGGTTCATCAAACAGCGGAACCTCAATAAAGGCCTGGCTCTCTTTGACCAGCGCCACAATCGCGCAGTCCAGTTTGCCGCTGTCGAGCTGTGCCAGCAGCTGCTGCGTCTGAGCTTCATGCAGATACATTTCCAGTTTCGGGAACGTCTGGTGCAGCATCGGGATAATCTGTGGCAACAGGTAGGGGCCGGTGGTCGGGATAAGGCCGATATGCAGCGGGCCTGACATCGCTTCCCCTTGCTGACTGGCCATCTCTTTCAGCACTTTTACTTCACGCAAAACCGTGCGCGCCTGATCTACCAGCAGCAAACCGGCCTGGGTAAACAGCACTTTACGGCTGGTACGCTCCAGCAGCATCACACCCAGCTCATCTTCCAGCTTGCGGATCTGCCCGCTTAACGTTGGCTGACTGACATGACACGCATCTGCCGCACGGCGGAAATGGCGATATTCAGCAAGTGAGACCAGATATTCAAGATCACGAATATTCATTATTACCCTCCAAACCACGATAGCCCGTGGCGATAGATAGAATAGCAATGAACGATTGGCCCTATCAAGGGCGGTTCGGAATAATGCGCGCATCAAATGGAAAGGGGTTATCAGGAGAAAAAATGTTTGCAAGTCAGGAAGGTAAAGCCATTCCGTCCGTCACGTTTCATACGCGCTAGGACGACCGCTGGGTCGATGTCACCACAGAATCGCTGTTCAAAGACAAAACGGTGATTGTTTTTTCCCTGCCGGGTGCCTTTACCCCTACCTGCTCATCCAGTCATCTGCCGCGTTACAACGAACTAGCGGGCCTGTTTGCCCAACATGGCGTGGACACGATTCTCTGCGTCTCGGTCAATGACACCTTCGTGATGAACGCCTGGAAAGCCGAACAGCGGGCAGACAATATTACCTTCATTCCTGATGGCAACGGCGAGTTCACCCGAGGTATGGAGATGCTGGTTGAGAAAGCCGATCTCGGTTTTGGCCCGCGCTCATGGCGCTACTCCATGCTGGTACGTAACGGCGTGGTGGAGAAAATGTTCGTTGAGCCGAACAAGCCTGGCGACCCCTTTGAGGTCTCCGATGCCGATACCATGCTGCGCTATCTGGCCCCGGAGTGCAAAGCACAGGAGTCAGTCTCCATCTTTACGAAACCTGGCTGCATCTTCTGCGCCCAGGCAAAACAGATGCTGATGGATCATGGCATCCAGTATGAAGAAATTGTGCTGGGTCAGGATGCCACAACCGTAAGTCTGCGTGCCGTATCAGGCCGGGCGACGGTGCCGCAAATTTTCATGGGCGGTCGTCATATTGGCGGCAGTGAGGATCTGCAGCAGTTCCTGCTGTCAGCGTAAGAGAATCTTAGCGTCGGCCGGGAGAGCGGGCGCTTTGATGATGTGCCTATAATAAAGTAGTAATTCTGAAGCTAGAGGTTAGCGGGCATCTGTTGTGCCCGCCTTTTTTTTGCCTGCGGATTATGCCAGCCGCTGCTTCGCGTCACCGATGGCGCGGGCAACCTGCTGTGGCGAGACGCCCCCCTGCGCATTACGTTTATCCAGACAGGATTGCAGTGCCAGAATCGGATAGACATCGTCGTCAATCACCGCACTGAACTGCTGTAACTGTGCCAGCGACAGGGCTTCCAGCGCCACACCCTGCCCGATGGCCGCTACCACGACCTCGCCGACGATATGATGAGCTTCACGGAACGGCACACCTTTGGCGACCAGATAGTCGGCCAGTTCAGTGGAGTTTGCGTAGCCCTGCTCTGCGGCTTCCTGGCAGCGCGGACGTTTCACCTGCAGGCCATCCAGCACCAGCACGGACATGTGCAGACAGTCGAGCCAGGTGTCCAGCGCGTCAAACAGCCCCTCTTTGTCTTCCTGCATATCTTTGTTGTACGCCAGCGGCAGACCTTTCAGCGTCATCATCATGCCGGTCAGTGCGCCCTGCACCCGACCGCATTTGCCACGAATCAGCTCCAGCGCATCCGGGTTTTTCTTCTGCGGCATCAGCGATGAGCCGGAAGTGACTTTGTCTGACAGCTCGATAAAGCCCGCTTCACCGGTGTTGAAGAAGATCATATCTTCGGCGAAGCGCGACAGATGAACCATGCCGATCGCCGCATCAGAGAGCAGCTCCAGCACATGATCGCGATCGGAGACGGTGTCGAGACTGTTGCGCGTGGCGGATGCAAAACCCAGCCAGCCTGCCAGCTGCTGACGA
The DNA here is from genome assembly GCF_003236725.1 of Pantoea sp. ARC270. Lineage (NCBI taxonomy): Bacteria > Pseudomonadati > Pseudomonadota > Gammaproteobacteria > Enterobacterales > Erwiniaceae > Pantoea > Pantoea sp. ARC270. The sequence continues at coordinate 25,365 of NZ_PUGA01000040.1, read as the reverse complement.
TCGATTTCGTAGGCCGTTCCGGCCAGTGCGCCGCAGCCCAGCGGGCTGACATCAAGACGCTTCAGGGTATCCTGCAGACGGCTCTCATCACGCGCCAGCATTTCCACATAGGCCAGACACCAGTGCGCGAAGGTCACCGGCTGCGCACGCTGCAGATGGGTGTAGCCCGGCATCACTGCATCCTGATTCGCTTCCGCAGTGACGACCAGCGCCTGCTGCAGATCGCGTGTCGCGCCCAGTAATGCCTCAACCTGCATCTTGCACCAGAGTTTCAGATCGGTCGCGACCTGGTCGTTACGGCTGCGGCCGGTATGCAGTTTTTTACCCAGCGCGCCCACTTTGTCGATCAGCTGTCCTTCAACCCAGCTGTGAATATCTTCGGCGTCGCTCTGCAGAATCTGCTCAGGATTCTCGCGCACTTCACCCAGCAACGTATTCAGGGCCGCTTCCAGCTGCTGCTGCTCATCCTGAGTCAGCACGTTTACCGTCACCAGCGCTTTGGACCAGGCAACAGAGCCAATAATGTCCTGCTCTGCCAGGCGGTAATCGAAGCGCAGCGAGTCGTTGAACTGTTTAAAACGTTGATCCGCTGCCTGAGTAAACCGTCCACCCCAAAGTGCCATGTGAAAACTCCTCTGAATCGTTAAACAAGGGGCGGCATAAATGCCGCCCCTGGATTGAATCTGTGAGGCGAGGCGCACCTCGCCTGAAATATTACTTCTTCTTCTGCTCGTTCAGCGCACGGATACGTGAAGAGAGCGAGAACAGACGGATGAAGCCGCCTGCATGACGGTGGTCGTAAACCTCATCTTCGCCAAAGGTGGCGAACTCTTCCGAGTAGAGGCTGTTAGCCGAGCGTTTCTGGGTGGCTGTCGCGTGGCCTTTGTAGAGCTGCACCACAACTTCACCATTTACCTCTTCCGCCAGCGATTCGGCAGCAGCCTGAATCGACTTACGCAGCGGGGCAAACCAGCGACCGTCATAGACCACATAGGACATCTCGTGGCCGAGCTGCTCGCGCCATTTGAAGCTGTCGCGATCCAGTACCAGCTGTTCAACGGCACGCAGCGCGCTGACCATGATGGTGCCGCCCGGGGTTTCGTAGCAGCCACGGGACTTAATCCCGACCAGACGGTTTTCCACGATGTCGATACGGCCGACACCATGTTTTGCGCCCAGCTCGTTGAGTTTTTCCAGACACTGGAACGGGCTCAGTTTTTCGCCGTTAACGGCCACAACACGACCCTTCTCGACGGTCACGGTCACCTCTTCAGGCTGATCGGGCGCCTCCAGCGGATCGACGGTCCAGACCCAGCAATCTTTATTCGGCGCATTGGCCGGGCTCTCCAGCACGCCGCCTTCGGTAGAGATGTGCCAGGCGTTTTCATCACGGCTGTAGATCTTTTCCAGTGAGGCGGTGGTCGGGATGTTGCGCTCTTTCAGGTAGTCCAGCAGCGCTTCACGCGAACGCAGGTTCCATTCACGCCATGGGGCAACCACTTTCAGCTGCGGTGCCAGGGCGGTATAGGTGGTTTCGAAACGCACCTGGTCATTCCCTTTACCGGTTGCACCGTGGCACAGCGCATCCGCGCCTACTTTCAGTGCCAGCTCAACCTGCGCTTTCGCGATGATAGGACGGGCCATTGAGGTGCCGAGCAGATAGGTGCCTTCATAGAGCGCACCGGTCTGCAGCACCGGGTAAACGTAGTCGCTGATAAACTCTTCACGCAGATCGACAACGTGGCATTCCGAGGCGCCAGACTGCAGCGCTTTCTTCTCAACACCTTCCAGATCGCCACGCTCCTGACCGATATCCGCCACAAAAGCGACCACTTCACAGCCACCGTAGTTCTCTTTCAGCCATGGAATGATTGCCGAGGTATCAAGACCACCGGAGTAAGCCAGAACGATTTTTTTGATGTTTTGCGTTTGCATTTCGTAATCCTTGAATCAGAGTCGTTAAGCGAGAATCCGGGTGCCAATCGACACGCCGTTAAACAGGTCAGGCAGCCGCTCAGCGTGACGCCAGCTGGCGATATCGACCGGGCGGCCCAGCGTACGCGCGGCATCCAGCGCCGCGTGCACTTTCACAATCATGCCATCGGTAATAATGCCCTGGGTGATCAGCTGCTCCGCTTTGTCAGCGGTCATCTCTTCGATGCGCTGACCTTTGCCGTCGAGAATACCACTCACGTCGGAGAGCAGAACTAAATCCGCGCCCAGCGTTGAAGCCAGTGCCGTCGCCGCCTGATCGGCGTTGACGTTCATCAGTTCGCCGCCCTCAGTGATGCCAATAGAGCTCACCACCGGCATGTAACCCGCCGCCAGCAGCGTATTCAGCAGTGCCGGGTCGCCTGGCATGGCGTGGCCCACATGGCCAAGTTCAGGATCGAAGGCGGTGACATTCACGATGCCCGCATCACCCAGGCAGAGGCCAACCGCGTTGATGCCCGATTTTTTCGCCCAGGCCAGCAGCGTTTTATTGGCGGTTCCCGCCAGCGCACCGGTAATGATGTCGATCTGATCGGCTGGGGTGACGCGCAGGCCATTTTTCTTCATCACCGGCAGCGCCAGCTTTTTCATCAGCTCGTCCACCAGGCAACCGCCGCCGTGGACAATGATCAGTGGACGCTGATGGGTGCTGCGATATTTCAGCAGCGCTTCAAACAAGCGGGCCAGCGCTTCTTCGCTGTCCAGCAGCACACCGCCCAGTTTGATAATCAATGGATTGGTCATGGTTTATTTGTCCGTTAAATCAGTGACTGCGTTTCTGGGAAGCCGAACCGGATGTTCAGGCACTGCACCGCCTGTGATGCCGCACCCTTCAGCAGATTGTCTTCGGCTGCCACGACAATCAGATGTTCGCCCTGCGTCTCAAATCCGATGTCGCAGTAAGGCAGGCCCACGACGGCTTTCAGCGCCGGCACACCCTGGTCATAGAAACGCACCAGCGGCTTATTGTCATAGGCGCGATGGAAAACGGCGGCAATATCTTCGCGGCTGACACCCGCTTTCAGACGGCAGGTAATGGTCGCCAGGATACCGCGCGGGAAGCTGCCCAGATGTGGGGTGAAGATCACCGGGGTGCCAAGGTGGGCCACAATCTCCGGATGATGACGATGATTGAACAGGCCGTAAGGCTGCAGGCTCACTTCGCAGAAGCTGGTGCCGACATTGGCTTTACGGCCGGCACCGCTCACGCCACTGGTGGCATTGATGACCGGCCACTGCGCGTCGTTTAGCAGTCCGGCATCCACCAGCGGTTTCAGCGCCAGCTGCGCGGCGGTCGGATAGCAACCCGGCACGGCCACCAGCTGCGCCTGCTGAATGTTTTCATGCTGATATTCCGCCAGGCCGTAAACGGCTTTGTCCAGCCAGTCGCCATGCTGATGGGTGAAGCCATAGAAGCGGGTGTAGAACTCAGCGTCATTGACCCGGAAAGCGCCCGACAGGTCGAACACCACACAACCCGCCTTAAGAAATTCCGGAGCCAGATTGTGGCTGACTTCATGCGCCGTCGCCAGAAAGACCACATCCACTTTGTCTGCCCACTCCGCCGCGCTGCTCAGTGGCTGCAGCGGAAGATCCACCACGCCTTTCAGCTGCGGATGAAGATCGGACAAGCGCTTACCTGCATCAGGGCTTTGCGCCGAAACCGCTAAAGCGGTTATGTTGATATGTGGATGACGATTCAGGAAGGTGGCAAGCTCTACTCCAGCATAACCACTGGCACCAACGATCAGCGTATTCAACATCAGGCTGTAACCCCTTTTACAGTCGCACGTCCCGGGCCGCGGCCTTGCCCCGTAACCCACTCAGTCTTCTGCAGTGATTTAAGGTTTCCTTGCAGAGGACGTTAATGTATTTTTATTCACTATTAATGCATGAATATGGATACATCCTAACCCAAGGACCGTCAACAGTGAAGACAAAATTACCGCCTTTTATTGAACTCTACCGCCAGTTAATCGCCACACCGTCGATCAGTGCAACCGATGCGGCTCTGGATCAGAGTAATGAAACTTTAATCAATTTGCTGGCAGGCTGGTTTCGTGACCTCGGCTTCAGCGTGGAAGTGCAGCCTGTACCCGGCACCCGCAATAAATTTAATATGCTGGCGCGGACCGGCACCGGCGCGGGCGGCCTGCTGTTAGCCGGGCATACCGATACTGTTCCCTTTGATGATGGCCGCTGGACACGCGATCCCTTTACCCTGACCGAGCACGACAACAAGCTCTATGGCCTGGGTACGGCAGATATGAAAGGTTTCTTCGCCTTTATTCTCGATACGCTGCGGGATGTGGATGTCAGCACCCTCAGCAAGCCGCTCTATATTCTTGCCACGGCCGATGAAGAGACCACGATGGCCGGCGCGAAATATTTCTCTGAATCGACGCAGCTGCGCCCCGACTGCGCCATTATCGGTGAACCGACATCACTCAAGCCGGTGCGGGCGCACAAAGGACACCTGTCGAATGTGATCCGCATTGAAGGGAAATCGGGCCATTCCAGCGATCCGGCTCGCGGCGTGAACGCCATTGAACTGATGCATGAGTCGATTACCCATCTGATGCAACTGCGCACGACCCTGCAGGAGCGTTATCACCATGATGGCTTTGCCATCCCTTATCCCACCATGAACTTCGGCCATATTCATGGCGGTGATGCCGCTAACCGTATCTGCGCCTGCTGTGAACTGCATATGGATATCCGTCCGCTGCCGGGCCTGTCGCTCAGCGATCTGGATGGGCTGCTTAACGAGGCGCTGGCTCCGGTCAGCGCACGCTGGCCAGGCCGTGTCACAGTGGCCGAACTGCATCCACCGATTCCCGGCTATGAGTGTCCGGCGAATCATGAGCTGGTGAGTGTGGTGGAAAAACTGCTGGGCACGCCGACCGAAATCGTCAACTACTGTACCGAAGCCCCTTTTATTCAGCAGCTCTGTCCCACGCTGGTGCTGGGGCCAGGATCCATTAATCAGGCCCATCAGCCAGATGAATTTATTGATACTGCATTTATCAAGCCGACACGGGCGCTTATCAGTCAGGTTGTGCAGCATTTCTGTCACTGATTGACAGTAAATGGGGCATTTCACTGTATTAACAGTAAAATGCCCCCTCATTCTGCGGGATTTACCAATAAGAATAACTTATCCCGCTTTGTTCCCGATAAATTCTTCGAATTTCCGTTATTTAGCGACCTGTTCAGCCCACTTTAACGCATTTGACGAACGCAACATTACGTGGCTAGATAAAAGACGTTGTTATGCCCACCGGGTGACTATCCAGAACGTTTCAGAATGCTGACAGGCGGCAACGGAGCCGGTTCCCTGTAGATTAGCGGGAGCAGAACGTTGCCGATTTTTCTGCTGCCTGAAAGGTCGGGTGTAGAAGTTTTTCAAGACGATAAGGGTGTCAGGGTCCAATGAACGAACAATATTCCGCAATGCGAAGTAATGTCAGTATGCTCGGCAAACTGCTCGGGGATACGATTAAGGAAGCTCTGGGCGAGAATATCCTCGACCAGGTTGAAGCCATCCGTAAGCTCTCCAAGTCATCCCGTGCAGGTAATGACACACATCGTAAAGAACTGCTCAATACGCTGCAGAATCTCTCCAACGAAGAGCTTCTGCCGGTTGCACGCGCCTTCAGCCAGTTTCTTAACCTTACCAACGTGGCCGAGCAGTATCAGACCATTTCCCAGAGTGGCGAAGGGGCGAATCACCCGGAACTGCTGAAAAAGACCTTTGAGACCCTGAAACAGCAGAAAGATATCCGTGAAAGCGACATTCTGGCGGCCATTGAGTCGCTGTCGCTGGAGCTGGTGCTGACCGCGCATCCGACCGAAATCACCCGCCGTACCCTGATTCACAAGCTGGTCGAAGTTAACAGCTGCCTGAAACAGCTCGACCACAGCGATGTCTCTGACTACGAACGTAACCAGATTATGCGCCGCCTGCGCCAGCTGGTTGCGCAGGCATGGCACACCGATGAAATCCGCAAATACCGTCCGACCCCTATCGATGAAGCCAAATGGGGCTTTGCCGTAGTGGAAAACAGCCTGTGGGAAGGCGTTCCTGCCTTTCTGCGTGAGCTGAACGAACAGGTAGAAGAGGCGTTTGGCATTAAGCTGCCGGTGGATTTCGTCCCGGTCCGGTTCACCTCCTGGATGGGTGGCGACCGCGACGGCAACCCGAATGTGACGGCGTCGATCACCCGTCATGCGATGCAGCTGAGCCGCTGGAAAGCCACTGACCTGTTCCTGCGCGATATCGGCGTGTTGATCTCCGAGCTGTCGATGTCGGAGTGCAGCGATGAGATCCGTGAACTCAGCGGCGATCCGGAAGCGATCGAACCTTATCGTGTGATCCTGAAGCGTCTGCGCAGCCAGCTCATGAGCACGCAGTCATTCCTGGAACATCGCCTGAAAGGCGAGCGTCTGCCGCGTCCGGCCGACCTGCTGGTCTCCAACGATCAGCTGTGGGACCCACTGTTTGCCATCTACGAGTCGCTGCAGCAGTGTGGCATGGGCATTATCGCCAACGGTCAGCTGCTTGATACGCTGCGCCGCGTGAAATGTTTTGGCGTGCCGCTGGTGCGTATCGATCTGCGCCAGGAGAGCACCCGTCACACCGAAGCGATTGCCGAAGTCACCCGCTATCTGGGACTGGGCGACTATGAAAGCTGGTCTGAAGCGGACAAGCAGGCCTTCCTGATCCGTGAGCTGAACTCTAAGCGTCCTCTGCTGCCGCGCAGCTGGGAACCCAGCGACGAGACGCGTGAAGTGCTGGAAACCTGCCGCGTCGCGGCTGAAGCGCCACAGGGCTCCATCGCCGCCTACGTGATCTCAATGGCGAAAACCCCGTCTGACGTGCTGGCCGTGCATCTGCTGCTGAAAGAAGCGGGCATCAGCTATGCGATGCCGGTTGCACCGCTGTTTGAAACCCTGGATGACCTGAACAACGCCAATGATGTGATGAGCCAGCTGCTGAGCATCGACTGGTATCGCGGCTTTATTCAGGGCAAACAGATGGTGATGATTGGCTACTCTGACTCGGCGAAAGATGCCGGTGTGATGGCCGCCAGCTGGGCGCAATATCAGGCGCAGGATGCACTGATCAAAACCTGCGAGAAAGCGGGCATCTCCCTGACCCTGTTCCACGGACGCGGCGGCAGCATTGGCCGTGGCGGCGCACCGGCTCATGCCGCGCTGCTGTCGCAGCCGCCAGGAAGTCTGCGCGGCGGTCTGCGCGTCACCGAACAGGGCGAGATGATTCGCTTCAAATATGGTTTACCGGCCGTCACCATCGCCAGTCTGTCGCTCTATACCGGCGCAATTCTGGAAGCGAACCTGATGCCACCGCCGGAGCCAAAACGCGAATGGCGTGACATCATGAATCAGCTCTCCGCTGACTCCTGTGCGATGTATCGGGGTTATGTGCGTGAAAATGCCGACTTCGTTCCCTACTTCCGTTCAGCCACGCCGGAGCAGGAGCTGGGTAAATTACCGCTCGGCTCACGCCCGGCTAAACGTCGCCCGACCGGCGGCGTGGAGTCGCTGCGTGCCATCCCATGGATTTTCGCCTGGACGCAGAACCGTCTGATGCTGCCTGCCTGGCTGGGTGCCGGTGCGGCCCTGCAGCAGGCGATGGCGGCAGGTCATCAGGATCAGCTGGAGGCGATGTGCCGTGACTGGCCTTTCTTCTCTACCCGCCTGGGGATGCTGGAGATGGTGTTCGCAAAAGCGGACCTGTGGCTGGCAGAGTATTACGATCAGCGTCTGGTCGACAAATCCCTCTGGCCGCTGGGCAAGCAGTTGCGCGATCAGCTTGATGCCGATATCAAAGCGGTGCTGACCATCGCCAACGACTCGCACCTGATGGCCGACCAGCCGTGGATTGCCGAGTCAATTGCGTTGCGTAACGTCTACACCGACCCGCTTAACGTCCTTCAGGCCGAACTGCTGCATCGTTCACGCGCACAGGAAGCACGCGGCGATGAGCCGGATCCGCGCGTTGAGCAGGCCCTGATGGTGACCATTGCGGGCGTTGCAGCAGGCATGCGTAACACCGGTTAGCGCGCAGGCGCGGCGAAGCGTCCGCGCCCTCTGAACGCCGCCATAAAAAAAGTCGGGACTGTCCCGACTTTTTTATTGCCTGAAGGAGAGCGGTTAAGCCGCCACCGCAACCGGACGCACGCCCAGCGTGTGGCAGATGGCGTAACTCATTTCAGCGCGGTTCAGCGTGTAGAAATGAAAATCTTTCACCCCTTCGCGTGACAGGATTTTCACCATGTCCATCGCGATGTTTGCCCCGACCATTTTCCGTGTTTCCGGGTCCTCATCCAGTCCGGCAAACATCGCGTTCATCCAGCCCGGCACGCGCACATTGGTCAGCGTGGCAAAGCGTTGCAGCTGTTTAAAGTTAGAAACCGGCAGAATGCCTGGCACAATTTCAACGTCGATGCCGGTCGCGACACAGCGATCGCGGAAACGTAAATAGCTTTCCACGTCGAAGAAAAACTGGGTAATGGCGCGGCTTGCGCCTGCATCGATTTTTCGCTTCAGGTTAATCAGATCGGCCTGGGCGCTTTTCGCTTCGGGATGGACTTCCGGATAGGCCGCGACGGAGATATCAAAATCGCCGACCTCTTTCAGCAGCGCCACCAGATCGCTGCCGTACATCTCCGGCCTGCCGCCTCCCTCTGGCAGATCGCCCCGCAGCGCCACAATGTGACGGATGCCGTTATGCCAGTAATCCTGGGCGATGGCGCGCAGTTCATCGCGGGTGGCATCAACACAGGTGAGATGAGGGGCCGCCTCCAGACCGGTGCGATCTTTAATGCCTTTGATAATGCTATGCGTGCGATCGCGCTCGCCTGAGTTGGCACCGTAGGTGACAGAAACAAATTTCGGTTTCAGGCTGCTCAGACGGTCGATGGAACGCCACAGGGTCTCTTCCATTTCACCAGACCGCGGTGGGAAGAACTCAAATGAGACGTTAATGCGCCCGTTCAGCTCAGCCAGGCTCTGGTTTAGCGCTTCGCGCTGATTGGCATGAAAGAAACTCATCCTGCATCCTCATCGGTTAAAAACTGGACCGCGAACATCTGAACGTTTAGACGTCCAGATGTTCAAAATGACCCAATCCGATCGTGCCGTCAACGAATAAATCGTGAACAGCGATGATCAATTTTCAACCAGCATGAAAGAGATTCAACAGGCAGCGGTAACGCATTGAAAACAGGCGCCGAAGCGCCTGAGGGGAGGACTAGAGCAGTTGTGCGAGGCGATTGATATCTGACTGGATAGCACCGGCGGTGACATCCCGGCCTGCACCCGGCCCGCGAATTACCAGCGGGTTGTCGCGATACCAGCGGCTCTCAATGGCGAAGACATTGTCGCAGGGCAGCAGCGAGGCCAGCGGATGTTCCGGACGAACCGCTTCAACCCCGACGCGCGCCTTGCCGTTGGCATCAAAACGGGCAACATAACGCAGCACGAGATCCATCTCCCGCGCCGCTTCCAGTCGCTGCAGCATCTGCTCATTCAGCTCATCGCCATTTTCAAAGAAATGGTCAACCGAGCCCTGCTGGCAGTTGTCTGGCACCAGCGATTCGACCCGCACCTGATCCGGCTCGATGTTATAGCCCGCCTCACGCGCCAGGATCACCAGTTTGCGCATCACATCCTGCCCTGAGAGATCGGCCCGCGGATCGGGTTCGGTCAGGCCCTGCTGCCACGCCTGATCCACCAGCTCGGTGAAGGGAACCGTGCCGTCAAACTGCAGGAACAGCCATGACAGCGTGCCGGAGAAGATCCCGCTGATCGCCAGGATGGTATCACCGCTGTCACGCAGATCGCGCACCGTATAGTTGATCGGCAGACCTGCACCGACAGTGGCGTTGTAGAGCCAGTGACGACCGGTTTTGGTAAAAGCATCACGGATTTGCCGCCAGGTCTGGCTGTCGGATGCACCGGCCACTTTATTGGCGCTGATGACATGGAAACCGTGGCTGGCAAAGTCGAGATACTGCTGCGCCAGCGGCGTACTGGCGGTGACATCCAGCACCACTAAATCATCAAACGGATGGGCGCGCATCCACAGGAACAGCGACTCTTCGTCACGCTCTACCGCTTCATCGTCAAAGAAGGCCAGCGCACGGCTGGCATCCAGTCCGTCATAACTCAGCAGGCTGCGACGGCTGTCCACCACACCCGCCAGCACAAATTCAAAGCCGGTGCGCGCTGAGAGCGTTTCCTGATCGCGGGCAAACAGCTCCAGCCAGCGTGAGCCGATATTGCCTTTGCCAAACAGCATCAGGCCGATACGCTTTTCTGCACGGAACAGTGACTGATGCAATCCCTGAATCAGATGCTGAGTGGGACCGACACGCAGCACCGCGACCACGCTGATGTGCTCTTCAGACTGCCAGATAAATTCAACAGGTTGATCTTTTAACTGCTGCCAGAAGCGATGGGTATGCAGCGGATTGCGGGTCACGCCTGCGCCTACCAGCGCCACCAGCGCCAGGCCGTCACGCAGCTGCAGATGGCCCGGCAGTCCGGCATCCTGCAGCAGCGTAAAGGCGCTGTTGACCACTTCAGAGGTGTAACAGAGCTGCAGCAGCTGGCGGTCAGGATGGATGCCAAACGCCAGCGGACGCAGCTGCGCCCGCTTCAGCAGCAGGTCGATCTCTTTGTGCAGGATGGCGAAGTCATGCTGCTCCGGCAGCTGGATTTCAATCAGACAGACATCATCATGACTGGTCACGATGCGTGCGCCGGTTCCGGAGGCCAGCACCCGCTCGATGCGGGTGGAACCCTGCTCCGGCTGATAACTGCAGCGCAGTTGCAGGTCGATATCGCTGCCGGAAACCGGCTGCAGGGTGCGGGTATGCAGCACCGGGGCCGCCAGACGCGCCAGCTCACTGGCTTCGTCCAGCCTTAACAGCGGCAGCAGACAGGCATCAGAAACTTTGCGTGGATCGGCGCTGTAGACGCCCGCCACATCGCTCCAGATCGTGACCCGTCCCACACCTGCCAGCGCACCAATCTGCGTGGCGGAGTAGTCGGAACCGTTGCGGCCAAGCAGGACGGTTTCACCCGCGTCATTGCGGCTGATAAAGCCGGTCACCACGATGCGCTGATGCGGATGCTGTGCCAGCAGGGTCTGCAGCAGCGGCCAGGATTTGCCTTCATCGACCTGCGGCTGGGCCGCACGTTCAGCACGCAGAAACTCACGCGCATCCAGCCAGCAGGCCTGCATGTCGCGCTGACTCAGCACCGCTGCCATCAGGCGCGCCGACCAGAGTTCACCGTGGCCGACCACTTCAGCGTAGACCGCATCGGTTATCGGTCCATCCAGCAGCGCGGCCAGCTTTTCCAGGTCGCGAATAAATGCCGCGGTTAAGGGTTCCGCCATCTCAGCAGGCAGCAGCGCACCGATCAGTTCGCTCTGGTAACGCCGTAAAGCCTGTTGCACCTGGTGCGCGGAGAGCCGGTCGCTCTGGCTCAGCTTCAGCCAGCTAATCAGCTGGTTGGTGGTCGAGCCAGCCGCAGAGACCACCATCATGTCGCCCGGCTGACTGTAATCCGCCATGATGCTGGCCACACGCTGATAGCAGCGTGCGTCGGCCAGGCTACTGCCGCCAAATTTATGCAACTGCCTGATAGTCGGCGTTCCCGTGCCTGCTGAAATCGTCATGCTTAACCCTCGGCTGCGACCCGGAATGCATTATCCAGATCGGCAATTAAATCTTCGTGATCTTCAATACCAACAGAAACCCGCAGTAGCGTATCGGAAATGCCCGCTGCAGCGCGTGCCTCTGCCGACATCCCCGCGTGCGTCATGGTGGCGGTGTGGGAGATCAGACTCTCAACGCCACCCAGCGATTCCGCCAGCGTAAACAGCCGCAGCGCTTTCAGGAAGCGGCGCAGCAGCGCCTCGTCACCGTCAACCTCGAAACTCAACATGGCGCCAAAGCCGCGCTGCTGACGAACGGCATGTTCGTGTCCGGCGTTCTCCGGCAGCGAAGGATGATACAACTTTTTCACCCGTTTCTGCTGCTTCAGATACTCCACAATCGCCAGCGCATTGCGCTGCGCCGCTGCGATGCGTGGTGAAAGCGTGCGAATCCCGCGCAGCAGCAGGTAGCTGTCAAAGGCCGCGCCCGTGACGCCAATGTTGTTTGCCCACCAGGCCAGGTCCGTCGCCAGCTGCGGATCTTTAGCAATCACCGCGCCTGCCACCACGTCGGAATGACCGTTGAGATATTTCGTACAGGAGTGGATCACCAGGTCTGCCCCCAGCGCCAGCGGATTCTGCAGGGCCGGACTCATAAAGGTGTTATCCACCACGCTGATGGCACCTGCCGCGCGGGCAGCAGTGCAAATCGCGCTGATATCCACTACGCGAAGCAGCGGATTGCTGGGGCTTTCAATCAGCACCAGTTTAGGTTTCTCATCCAGTGCCGCCTGCAGCGCCACCGGATCACCCTGATCAACAAATTTCACCCGATATGCGCCGCGCTTATTCATGCTGTCAAACAGCCGATAGCTGCCGCCATAGCAGTCATGTGGCGCAACCAGCAGATCGCCAGGTTTCAGGAACACCGTCGTCACCAGATGAATCGCCGACATCCCGGTATTGGTTAATACCGCGCCCGCACCGCCTTCCAGTTCCGCCAGCGTACGCTGCACGACATCACGCGTGGGATTACCCCGACGGGAATAGTCATGCGCACGCGGCTCATTAAAATCCAGAAAGTTATAGGTTGTGGAAAGATGGATAGGCGGGACAACGCAGCCATACTGCTCGTCATCATTCAAACCGCTACGCACTGCGATGGTTGCCGGTTTACGCGTCATGAGCGAATTGTTCCTGAAAAGTGAATAAAATGTGGCTCACAGAATATCACCCTCTAATTAGACGTCAATACATCTGGACATCTAAATGTCTTTGCGTATAGATTGAGCAGAAACGCAATACCCGCTAAAATCATGCGTCATCGCCTGGCGTTCCCCTCTGAAAAACAGAGGCAGTGAACGAAGAAAACCCGCCATATCAGGGGTCAGGCAGGAAAAAATCAGGCATAATCCGCTGATTTCCTCACATTTAACGTTTATTAATTAAGGTAACCCATGGCTGAATGGAACGGCGAATATATCAGCCCGTACGCTGAGCACGGTAAGAAGAGCGAGCAGGTCAAGAAGATTACAGTTTCTATCCCCTTGAGCGTGCTGAAGATTTTAACGGATGAGCGTACCCGTCGTCAGGTAAATAACCTGCGTCACGCCACCAACAGCGAGCTGCTTTGCGAAGCCTTTTTACATGCCTTTACGGGTCAACCGCTGCCGGATGATGTCGACCTGCGCAAAGAGCGCAGCGATGAGATCCCGGAAGAAGCGAAAGCAATTATGCGCCAGATGGGTGTTGATCCGGACACATGGGAATATTGATCCCCGGCGCCGTTGTCGTCTGACCTCGCTGCAGAGAAGCAGGCTCCGCTCAGGGGGCCGCTTTTCCGATTCGCGCAGCCCCCTGTGACGCTTCTCTCTTCCGGCCTGACGCCATCGCCTGCATATTCACTGTCAGACGTGTCAGAGAAATCTACCCTCTTTACCTTTTTATTTCGTTATTTCCATTGCAATAAGAACATTGTTTTATCCAGATAATAGAATTATTACTATTGTTCACTAATATGCGCATCCGTAAGATTTTGTCATAGCGACAACTTCACGGAAAGCCAATGACTATTAAATATAAAATAAAAAACTTTGGACCCTCTCTTTTAATTCTTTTTATCACCAGCACAATCAGTTATTTCACTTCTGCATCTCGTGTCGCGCCAGCGATAACGGTGCAAAATGAGAATATTAACGCCCGGCAACAGGATAGGGAGCGCAAAGCACAATTAACGCCTGACCTCCTGCCGGGCATGTCTGAAAAAGAGAATTTCAGACCGGAAGCGATTCCGTTTCCGCATGAGGAAAATTGCTATCCAATCGATAATATTTCGCTGAATCAGGACAGTAAAAAACTGCACCTCAGAAAATTGCGCTATTTTACCGCGCAGGCCGAAGGGAGATGTCTGGGCATTGCCGGAATAAGACTTCTGGCTAAAACGCTGCAGAATGAAATTATCCGACTGGGTTATATTACAACGCGTGTTAATTTGCCCGAACAGAATCTGTCGGGCCGTACATTAACGTTTGATATTCATGCCGGCCACGTCGGAAAAATCGTGCTAAATGAGGCGAGTGGCGACGATATTAATCTGACCAGTACCCTGCCGTTCAGCACGGGCGATCTGCTCGAACTCAGCGATCTGGAACAGGGCAGTCTTAATCTTCAGCGCGTTCCGGGATCGCGGGTTAACGTTCGGTTATTGCCTGGCAGCAGCAAAGGTGAAAGCGATATCGTTATCCAGCGCGAACAGGATAAATACTGGCAGATGAGCGCCTGGCTGAATGATGCCGGCTCGGCGGCGACCGGGCGTTATCAGGGAGGAACCGCACTCTATTTAAACAACATTGCGTCGTTAAGTGACATATTTTACGTCTCTTATGGACACGATATTGCTCCGAAACAGACCCATAAAGGCAATGATAATAAATCGCTGGGCTATTCGGTGCCATGGGGTTACTGGTGGCTCGATCTCTATGCCAGCCAGAGCCATTACCAGCAACATCTTACCGGAAACTGGTCAGAATGGACGCTGAATAATAAGAACAGCTACTACAGTGCGCAGCTCAACCGACTTCTCTCGCGCACCGTCTCTCACACCACCACAGCTGGCCTGCAGATCTTCAATACATCATCACGTTATTCGCTGGATGACAGGGACCTCATCAGCATGCATAAAAAAAGTGCAGGCTGGAAAGCGGTGCTGCAGCATCAGTGGCATGAGGACAACGCGGCGCTGACGACCACTCTGAGTTATCAGCGGAAAATGCCCTGGTTTAACAGCAGCCATACCGTAGAGCAGACGTATGAACTCATTGATAAGCAGGGCCGGATTGTCAACCTGGACATGGAAGGTTCCGTTAATTTCCAGATAGGGGATAACTGGCTGAACTATTCACCCCACGTCAGTGTGCAATATTCTCCCGATACACTCTCTTCCCTGAACCGCTTTTCGCTGGCAGGCCGCTGGACGGTTCGTGGCTTCGATGGTGAATACGCGCTTCAGGATAATAAAGGCTGGTTCTGGCGCAACGATATCAGCTGGATTTTCCCTGACAAAGCGGTTCAGCCCTATATCGGTATTGACGCAGGCCAGGTCTACGGTAATAGCAGCCAGCAGGAATATGCCGGAAAAACCGTTGTGGGGAGCGTGGCTGGCCTGCGAGGAACACTTATGAAAACACGCTTTGATCTTTTTGCCGGCACCCCGGTTAAAAAACCCCAGGCTTTCCACACCGACCCCGTTACGCTCGGTTTTTCACTACAGTGGAAATATTAGTAAGAAGTAAGTCGTTAAATAAAAAAGAGTTTGAAAATAAACACACATATACAGAGGAAAAAATGAATATGCATAAGTTTAATCTGCTATTCCTGGCGACGCTCGCCACCCTGTGCAGCCAGCCTGCGCTTTCTGCACTAAACAGTTATCAGCATGCAAATGGTTCGACCGTGGTAAATATCAATCAGCCTGATGGGAATGGCCTTTCGCATAATTTGTATCAGAGCTTTAACGTCTCAAACAAAGGGATGGTACTGAATAACAGCACCGCAGATATAGTCCGAGACAGTGGTAGTATTGCCCGGAACAGCAATCTGAATACCTCAGCCAGCCTGATTCTGAACGAGGTCATCTCAAATAAAGCTTCCTCACTGAACGGCTTTATTGAAGTCGCAGGTCAGAAGGCCGATGTCATCATCGCCAACCCAAACGGGATCACCTGTTCGGGCTGTAATTTTATCAATACCGGACGTGCCACCCTGACCACCGGCTCGCCGATTCTGACCGATGGTGCACTGACGGGATTCAATGTGACGAAAGGCACGCTTACCGTTAAGGGCAACGGGCTGACAGGAGCCGATTATACGGATCTGCTGGCGCAAAAAATCAATCTTCAGGGTAAAGTAGAAACGACCCAGTTGAAGGCGATTGCCGGTAAATATACCTATAACATTGCATCGGGTCAGGCTAAAGCCAGCACCACAGACCGGGTTGGCGGCAACAGCATTGATGTCAGCGCGCTGGGCGGAGCAACTGCAGGTCTGATCCAGCTGCAAACCACGGAAGCCGGTGCGGGCGTCAATAATAATGGCGTTCTGAACGCTACCACTCTCTATATCTCATCCAATGGTACTCTGACAAACAGTGGTACCCTCGAAACTCAAACGGCGAGCCTTATGGCAAGCGGCGGAATGATGAATAAAGGAACGCTTTCTGCAAACAGAGCGGTTCTTCAGACAACCGACGCTTTCACGAATGAAGGCTCAATTAAAACGACCGACTCTTCGACCATCGTGAGTTATGGGAAGTTTATTAACAATGATAAAGGACGGATAAATAGTGATGGTTCTGTAAGCATCCTCTCTTTTAAGGGCAATGTTGAGAATAAAGGAACGATTACTGCGTCAAAAGCGCTGGGAATGCAGACCGGCTATAACACGACAAATGGTGTTACGACCGCTATTGCTAATACCAGTCTGATAAACTCTGGCTCAATTCAGGCGAGTAGTCTCAATATGATTGCCGTCAAAGAGGTAGACCTCTTATCAGGCGGCAACGTCACCGCACAGGGTACGGCCAATATTTCCGCGCTATCGGTCTCCAGCGCAGGTACCCTTACCGCGCAGAATGCTAATATTTTTTCTGACAAATTCAACAATCAGGGTGTGATACAGGCGACTGAGCGGTTAAACGTGACAGGTAAGAAAGAGATTTTTAACAGGGGCACCTTACAGGCGGCAACCCTGGTGGTGACAACGGATGGCAAAATCAGTAACGCATCCTGCCGGTTGTGGTTATTGTGCAAGCAGGGCACTATGAAAGCGGATAAGATTTCGATTTTAGCCCCTAAGATCACCACTATTGCTGCTTTAGATGGTAATTACACCACGCAGCTTCTGGAGCTGAACAAACCTGAAACAGACTCCAGCCTGTAACCACCCATAAAAAAACCCAGCCGAGGCTGGGTTTTTTGTTGCCGCCGAACCCGCAGGTTCAGGTGCCTTTTAATCTTATTTTTTAGCGCCTGGCACGCTGAAACGCTTGTTAAAGCGGTCAACACGGCCACCAGTTGCCACTTCACGCTGCTTACCGGTATAGAACGGGTGGCATTTACCACAGACGTCCAGGTTCAGTTCGTGAGTCAGTGTTGAACGGGTGTGGATCTCGTTGCCGCAGGTACATTTGATAGTAACTGCTTCGTATTTCGGGTGAATACCTTGTTTCATGGGAAACCTCATAGAAGGCCGTGTCGCTCTCCGTGCCAGGCGTAAACCTGCACAGCACCACACGCGGTTGAACATTATAGGGTGTACTCCGGCAAGGTCTTTCTCACCGAAGGCGGCATATTATACAGAGAAGTTATCATTGCTGCAAATTTATCCTGGGATATCCGCCATCCGGGTCCAGCGTGTACACTAGCCCTCCCGATGCCCGAGCCGGAAAGAGAGAGTTATGCCCGTTGTCCAGGTTGCCCTGCCCGTCCCCTTGCCCCGCCTGTTTGATTATCTGCCGCCACAGGGCGCGCAGCCGATCATTGGTGGTCGCGTAAGTGTGCCCTTTGGCAATCGCAGGATGATCGGCATTGTGGTCGCCCTGCGTGAGAGCAGCGATCTGCCCGAAGGACAGCTCAAGCGCGTCATTGAGGTGCTGGATAGCGAGTCACTCTATCCCTCTTCGCTGTGGCGCATCCTTAACTGGGCCGCCAGCTACTATCACTCTCCCCAGGGCGAAGTGCTGAATCATGCCATCCCGGTGCTGCTGCGTCAGGGCAAACCCGCGCAGGACAACCCGTTATGGCGCTGGGAAATTACCGAGCAGGGCCGGGCGACCACGCCGGAGAGTTTAAAGCGCGCGCCCAAACAGCAGCAGGCGCTGGCTGCCCTGCGTCAGCAGCCGCTCTATCGCCATCAGGTCAGCGAACACGACCTGACGGAGGCGACGCTTCAGGCTCTGCGCACCAAAGGGCTGTGCGAGCTGTATGAGCATCAGCCGCAGCGGCACGACTGGCGAACCACCTTCGCCGTTAAAGGCGAACGCCTGCGTCTGAATACCGATCAGGCGATGGCGGTCGGTGCAATTCGGGCAGATGACGAACATTACGCCGCCTGGCTGCTGGCGGGCATCACCGGCTCCGGCAAAACGGAGGTCTACCTCAGCGTGCTGGAGAATGTGCTGGCACGGGGAAAACAGGCGCTGGTGCTGGTCCCGGAGATTGGCCTGACCCCGCAGACCATTGCCCGCTTCCGGGAGCGTTTTGATGCGCCGATTGACGTGCTGCACTCCGCCTTAAACGACAGTGAGCGGCTGGCCGTCTGGTTACGTGCGCGGCGTGGTGAAACGGCGATTGTGATTGGCACCCGCTCGGCGCTGTTTACCCCGCTGGCCCGGCCGGGAGTTATCATTATCGATGAAGAGCACGACAGCTCTTACAAGCAGCAGGAGGGCTGGCGCTATCAGGCGCGCGATCTGGCTGTGTTTCGCGCCCATGAAGAAAATATCCCGATTGTAATGGGATCGGCGACGCCCGCGCTGGAGACGCTGCACAATGTGCGCAGCGGCAAGTATCGCCAGCTCGACCTGACAAAGCGCGCAGGCAATGCCAGACCGGCGCTGCAACAGCTGATCGACTTAAAAGGTGTGCAGTTGATCGGCGGCCTGGCACCGGGCCTGATTGGCAAAATGCGTCAGCATCTGCAGGCGGATAATCAGGTGCTGCTGTTTCTTAACCGCCGCGGCTTTTCGCCCGCCCTGCTCTGTCACGACTGCGGCTGGATTGCCGAGTGTCACCGCTGTGACCGCTACTACACGCTGCATCAGCATCATCGCCAGCTGCGCTGCCACCACTGCGACAGTCAGCGTCCGCTTCCTCATCAGTGCCCGCAATGTGGCTCAACTCACCTGCTGCCGGTCGGTGTCGGCACGGAACAGCTGGAACAGCAGCTCGGCACGCTGTTCCCTGGCGTGCCGGTGTCGCGAATCGATCGTGATACCACCAGCCGTAAAGGGGCGCTGGAGCAGCATCTGGCCGATGTGCATCGCGGAGGCGCGCGCATTCTGGTTGGTACTCAGATGCTGGCGAAGGGTCACCACTTCCCTGACGTGACGCTGGTGTCGCTACTGGATGTCGATGGGGCGCTGTTTTCCGCCGATTTTCGTGCGGCGGAGCGCTTTGCTCAGCTCTACACCCAGGTCGCCGGGCGTGCCGGGCGTGCCGGTAAGCAGGGCGAAGTCCTGCTACAGACCCACCACCCGGAACATCCGCTGCTTCAGACCCTGCTGCACCAGGGCTATACGGCGTTTGCGCAGCAGGCACTGCTGGAGCGCCAGGCGGTTCACCTGCCCCCCTGGAGCCGCCATGCGCTGTTTCGCGCTGAAGATATGGATAATCAGCAGGCAGCTGAATTTCTGCAACAGCTTCGTAACCTGCTGGAGGCCAGTCCGCTCAACGATCAGGCCATGTGGTTTATGGGGCCGGTCCCGGCCCTGCAGCCAAAACGCAGCGGCCGCTGGCGCTGGCAACTGCTGGTTCAGCACCCTTCCCGGCAGCGTCTGCAGCAGTTGCTGAGCAGTTCGCTGCCGCTGATTTCCACCCTGCCCGCCGCGCGCAAAGTGAAATGGACGCTGGATATTGACCCTACCGAGAGCTGATCTCCGCTGACGTTGCGAGCCAGATCGAAAAATGTCGCATAAGTCACAATTTTTATGCAAATTAAGTAACAACCAGCCACGCAATCGTTAACAATGTGGCTGGTTTGCCTCTGAGCAGGCAAAAACAGAATCGAACACGCCATAATGCGTCAGGAGCATGTGTTGGAGCAGAATCAACAACCGCCCGCCGCCACGATGAAGGATGTCGCGGAACATGCGGGTGTCTCAACCGCCACCGTATCGCGTGCGCTGATGAATCCGGAGAAAGTTTCTGCGGCCACCCGACAGAAAGTCGAACAGGCCGTTGCCGCCGTCGGCTATGCAGCACATGGTCCCACACGCAACGCGCGTCGCAATGAGACCCGAACCATCCTCGTCATTGTCCCTGATATCTGCGATCCCTTCTTCAGTGAAATCATCCGCGGCATTGAAGTCACGGCAGCTGAAGAGGGTTATCTGGTGCTGATTGGCGACTGCGCCCATCAGAATCAGCAGGAGCGAACCTTTCTCAACCTGATGGTGACACGCCAGATAGATGGCATGGTCCTGCTGGGCTCACAGCTGCCCTTTGATGCCGGCATTGATGAGCAGCGCAACCTGCCGCCGATGGTGATGGCAAATGAGTTTGCGCCCGAAATGTCACTGCCCTCGGTGCACATCGACAACCTGACCGCCGCGTTTGAAGCGGTTAATCATCTGCTGCAGTTAGGTCACACACAGATTGCCTGCATCGCCGGGCCGGAAGAGATGCCGCTCTGTCAGTATCGTTTACAGGGCTATGTCCAGGCGATGCGGCGCAGTGGCCTGACGGTCGATCCCACCTATATTGTGCGCGGCGATTTCACCTTTGAAGCGGGCGTTGCCGCGATGAATCATCTGATGACCCTGCCGCAGCCACCGCGCGCGCTGTTCTGCCACAGCGACATTATGGCGCTCGGGGCGATGAATCAGGCCCGACGCTGCGGGCTGCGGATACCTGACGATCTCTCTGTGGTGGGATTTGATGACATCGAGTTGTCGCGCTACTGCGAGCCGCCGCTGACTACCGTTACCCAACCGCGTTATCAGATCGGCCGGGAAGCGATGCTGCTGCTGCTGGATGAGCTGAATGGCAAACGGGTCATCAGCGGTTCGCGGCTACTGGACGCGGGTCTGACCATTCGGGGCAGCACGGCGCGCGCAAAAAAGCGTGAAAAATAAGCGTATTCGCCGCGCTTTTTCAGTAGATTCTTAAAGCGAACACTGCTGGTCAAAGTTCCGACCCTTGAGTAACATGGCGGACTCCTTGCCGGGCGCGTAAAAATCATCATTTCGCCCATCTGGCACTATTTTTGAAGGGTATAAGAACGAGAGTGGCACAAAAAGATTACGTAGGCCGCGGGCGTTCAACAGGGACGCGTCGCAAAAAAAGCCCCAGCCGCGGCAAGAAGAGCAAAGGCGGTTCGGGAACATCCAAACTGATGATTGTACTGGCGGTCGCCGTGCTGGTGACCTTTGCCGGTGGTTTATGGTTCCTGGCGCATCACAAGAAAGAGGACGTGCCGGTCATTACGGATCATAAAGCCAACGGCAATGGCTTACCGCCGAAGCCCGAAGAGCGCTGGAAATATATTAAAGAGCTGGAGAACCGTCAGGTTACCGTGCCGACCCCTATCGAACCCTCTTCGGGTGGCGAGGTGAAGTCGCAGACGCAGCTGACTGACGAGCAGCGTCAGCTGCTGGAGCAGATGCAGGCGGATATGCGCCAGCAGCCAACGCAGCTGAACGAAGTGCCGTGGAACGAACAGACACCGGCGCAACGTCAGCAGACGCTGCAGCATCAGCAGCAGTTACAGCAGCTGCAACGCCAGCAGCAGCAGTTCCAGCAACAGCAGCAACGTCAGCAGCAGCAGGTTCAGCAACAACAACTGCAGCAGCAACGTCAGCAGTTGCAGGCTCAACAGCAGCAACAGCGCCAGCAGCAGTTGCAGCAGCAACAACAGCAGCGTCAGCAGCAGCTGCAGTTACAGCAGCAACGTCAGCAGCAGCAGCAGCAGCAGCAGCAAAATGTTCAGCGCCAGACGCAGCCTGCGCCAGTTACGCGGGAACCCGAGGTGCAGTCAAAACCGCAGGAGACCGCAAAAGCGAAACCGGCGGAGAAAGCCTCTTCGCAGCGCTGGATGGTACAGTGCGGGTCATTCAAAGGCACCGACCAGGCGGAGTCAGTGCGTGCCGGTTTAGCCTTTGAAGGATTTGAAAGCCGCATTACGACCGGTGGCGGCTGGAATCGCGTGGTGATTGGTCCGTATAAAGATCGCGCCTCTGCGGACAGCACACTGAAGCGTCTGCGCAGTTCCGGCCACTCCGGCTGCATTCCCCTCTCAATCGGGGGTTGAAACCCGTCAAACCCGCCCCATATCTGTTGCATGATACTCCGCGCCCCGTGCGCGGAGTCCTTTTCCGACTGCAACAAGGGGTCTGCCCGTGACAACAATAGTAAGTGTACGACGCAACGGCCAGGTAGTGATTGGCGGTGATGGCCAGGCTACGCTCGGCAATACCGTGATGAAAGGCAACGTTAAAAAAGTGCGTCGTTTATACAACGATAAGGTGATTGCCGGATTTGCTGGCGGCACCGCAGACGCCTTCACCCTGTTTGAGCTTTTCGAACGTAAACTGGAAATGCATCAGGGCCACCTGGTGAAAGCCGCGGTGGAACTGGCTAAAGACTGGCGTACTGACCGTATGCTGCGTCGGCTTGAAGCCCTGCTGGCGGTCGCGGATGAGTCCGCCTCACTGATCATCAGCGGTAATGGTGATGTAATTCAGCCTGAAAACGATCTGATTGCCATCGGCTCCGGCGGACCTTTCGCCCAGGCCGCGGCACGTGCGCTGCTGGAGAATACCGACATGGGCGCGCGCGACATCGTTGAGAAGTCGCTGAACATCGCAGGCGATATCTGCATCTACACTAACCATAACGTTAATTTCGAAGAATTAACCTCCAGGGCGTAAAGGTATAACTATGTCTGAGATGACTCCACGCGAAATCGTCAGCGAACTGAACCGCTTTATTATCGGCCAGGACAGCGCCAAGCGCGCCGTGGCTATTGCACTGCGCAACCGCTGGCGTCGCATGCAGCTGGATGAAGAGCTGCGCCATGAAGTGACCCCGAAAAACATCCTGATGATCGGACCGACCGGTGTCGGTAAAACGGAGATCGCCCGTCGTCTGGCTAAACTGGCCAATGCGCCTTTTATCAAGGTCGAGGCGACCAAATTTACCGAAGTGGGTTATGTCGGTAAGGAAGTCGATTCGATCATTCGCGACCTGACCGACTCCGCCATTAAGATGGTGCGCAGCCAGGCGATTGAAAAGAACAAATACCGTGCAGAAGAGATGGCGGAAGAGCGCATCCTGGATGTTCTGATTCCGCCAGCCAAAAACAACTGGGGCCAGTCAGAGCAGAGCGCGGAACCTTCTGCGGCGCGCCAGTCGTTCCGTAAAAAACTGCGCGAAGGCCAGCTGGATGACAAAGAGATTGAGATCGACCTGGCCGCCAGCGGCCCGGGCGTCGAAATCATGGCGCCTCCGGGAATGGAAGAGATGACCAGCCAGCTGCAGTCGATGTTCCAGAACCTTGGCGGCCAGAAGCAGAAAGCCCGCAAGCTGAAGATCAAAGAAGCGATGAAGCTGCTGATCGAAGAAGAAGCGGCAAAACTGGTGAATCCGGAAGAGCTTAAACAGGACGCCATCGATGCCGTCGAGCAGCACGGTATCGTGTTTATCGATGAGATCGACAAAATCTGTAAGCGCGGCGGCCAGAATGCTGGCGGTCCGGATGTGTCACGCGAAGGCGTTCAGCGCGACCTGCTGCCGCTGGTGGAAGGCTGCACGGTCTCAACCAAGCACGGTATGGTGAAAACGGACCACATTCTGTTTATCGCTTCGGGCGCGTTCCAGGTTGCCAGCCCGTCCGATTTAATCCCGGAACTGCAGGGCCGTCTGCCTATCCGCGTTGAACTGCAGGCGCTGACCGTGAATGATTTCGAGCGCATTCTGACAGAGCCTAACGCGTCTGTAACCGTGCAGTACAAAGCGCTGATGAATACCGAAGGCGTGAATATTGAGTTCACCGAGGATGGTATCCGCCGGATCGCTGAGGCCGCATGGCAGGTTAACGAAACCACCGAAAACATCGGTGCGCGTCGTCTGCATACCGTACTGGAACGTCTGATGGAGGATATCTCCTATGACGCCAGCGATCGTCACGGTGAATCGGTCACCATCGATGCTGACTATGTGGGTAAACATCTGGATGAACTGGTGGCTGACGAAGACCTGAGCCGCTTCATTCTCTGATTCACGGATGTCGCACTTTTCAGAAGCCCAGCCGAACCGGCTGGGCTTTTTTATGCATGTTCTTGATCGAACGATGCTTTTTTCAGGGTGATGATTTTGCCAACAATCTGCATATAGCGATATACTTAGCATTCCTGTGGCAAACAGACGAAACCCTTATGAAATACGATACATCTGAACTCTGCGATATCTACCATGAAGAAGTGAATGTGGTTGAACCGCTTTTTTCAAACTTTGGTGGGCGCACTTCATTCGGTGGTCAGATTACCACAGTGAAATGCTTTGAAGACAACGGCTTACTCTACGACCTGCTGGAAGAAAATGGCCGCGGTCGGGTGCTGGTGATTGATGGCGGCGGTTCCGTACGTCGGGCGCTGGTGGATGCGCAGCTGGCACGTCTGGCAGCCACTAACGAGTGGGAAGGCCTGGTCATCTACGGGTCAGTACGTCAGGTTGACGAGCTGGAAGAGCTGGAAATTGGCATTCAGGCGATTGCCGCCATCCCGGCCGGCGCGGCGGGTGAAGGGATTGGTGAAAGCGATGTGCGCGTCAATTTCGGCGGTGTGACCTTCTTTTCCGGTGACCATCTCTATGCCGACAACACCGGTATCATTCTGTCAGAGGATGCGCTGGACCTCGAATAAGGTCCGACAGCAACCGGGAGCAGACATGAAAACGGGTGCCTGAGCACCCGTTTTTCACATCAGCTGAGGCTTCAAACCTCTTCCATTTTTCCCAGCAGTGCGCGCAGACGTTCCTGCCAGACGTGCTGCTCTTCTTTCAGGTGCTGATTTTCACGCATCAGCGCATCGTGGTTGCCCGCGACTTGTTGCGCATCGTTACGCAGTGAGTTGTTCTGCTCTTTCAGCTCTTCGATTTCCATCTGCAACAGGGTGATGGTATCAATCGCCTGCTGTACTTTCGCTTCCAGTTTCTCAAACACTTCAAATGACATCTTTCTGACCTCTCCTAAATTCCTGCAAGGCGTTGATGATGCCAGCGCTAGCCAGCAACGTTGTCCCGATTGTATGTACCCTCACCCCGCAAGTCCAGCAACGCGGGCGCGCCGGGCGTAGTCTGTAACACTTTTCAGTCTATGCCTGAATTTATGCTGCGCTCCGATCAACGGCATACAGAGATCCCTCCGCCACGCCCGCTATCCGGCGCATTTAAGGGCGAAAGAAAGCCGGA